>JAZKFK010000001.1:0-5155 GCA_040386475.1 Pseudomonadota bacterium
CTGCAATTGCCGTTTCCGCTAACCGGCGCGCAAAAGCGGTCGAATGCCGAGATTGCCGGCGACATGGCGCAGGAGACGCCGATGCTGCGGCTGCTGCAAGGCGATGTGGGCGCGGGCAAGACCGTGGTGGCGCTGGAAGCCATGCTGCTGGCGGTAGAGGGCGGGGCGCAGGCCGCCCTGCTCGCGCCGACCGAAATCCTCGCCCGCCAGCATTACGAGACGTTGCGCAAATTGCTGGCGCCGACCGGGGTGGAGATTGCCCTGCTGACCGGCCGCGACAAGGGCCGGGCGCGAGAATCCATTTTGATGGGGCTGCTCGATGGGTCGATTCAGCTGGTGGTCGGAACCCACGCGATCTTCCAGGACGCGGTGCAATACCGCAACCTGGGGCTGGTGGTAATCGACGAGCAGCATCGCTTTGGCGTCAGCCAGCGGCTGCTGCTGACGCAGAAGGGCCGCGTGACTCCGCACACCCTGGCGATGACCGCCACGCCGATCCCGCGCACGCTGGTGCTGGCGCAATATGGCGAGATGGACGTCAGCCGGCTGGACGAGATGCCGCCCGGCCGCCAGCCGATCGATACCCGCGTGGTGGCGCTTGGCCGCCTGCCCGATGTGGTGGCAGGGATCGAGCGGCACCTGCAGACCGGACAACAGGCCTATTGGGTGTGCCCGATGGTCCGTGAGCACGAGACCGAGGACATCGCCGCTGCCGAACAGCGCTATGCCAGCCTGAAGGAGCGGTTCGGCGATGCCGTGGTGCTTGTCCACGGCCAGCTGGCGCCGGAGATCAAGGATCGCGGGATGGAGCGGTTCGCCAGCGGCGAGGCCAAGGTGCTGGTCGCCACCACGGTGATCGAAGTGGGCGTGGACGTGCCCAATGCCACCCTGATGGTGATCGAACAGGCCGAGCGGTTCGGCCTTGCCCAGTTGCACCAGCTGCGCGGCCGCGTCGGTCGGGGCAGCGAGAAAAGCACCTGCCTGCTGCTGCGCGGCGATGAACTGAGCGAAACCGGCCGCGAGCGCCTGGCCCTGATGCGCGAGACGCAGGATGGCTTCCGGCTGGCCGAGGAGGACTTGCGCCTGCGCGGCGGCGGCGAACTGCTGGGAACCCGGCAAAGCGGCGACAGCCCGTTTACCGTCGCCACGCTGGAACAGGCCGCGCGGCTGGGCCAGACCGCCAACGACGATGCGCGGCTGCTGGTGGAACACGATGGTGGCCTGGCCAGCACCCGCGGCGAGGCGGCGCGGGTACTGCTGTACCTGATGGAACGCGACTGGGGCGTGAGCCTGCTGCGCGGTGGGTGACCTGGGCGGCTGACGAGCCGGTTGATTTTGTCACCATTGCAACCAGCCTCGGGGATTGCCGAGGCCGATCTTTGCGTTACAACCCGCAAATTACGAGAAATCGGGGACGAAAACCTTATGCTGCTGGACCGGATCAAGCCACTCGACGCCATCCTGGCGACAGCTGAGAAGAAATCGCTGCACCGTTCACTGGGCGCTTTCCAGCTGACCATGCTGGGTATCGGCGCGGTGATCGGCACCGGCATCTTCGTGCTGACGGCAGAGGCGGCGCAGAAGGCAGGGCCGGGCATGATGCTGGCCTTCATCATCGCCGGCGCGGTCTGCGCCGTGGCGGCGCTGTGTTATGCCGAAATGGCCAGCATGGTGCCGGTTTCGGGTTCGGCCTATACCTACAGCTATGCCGTAATGGGCGAACTGATCGCCTGGATGGTGGGCTGGGCGCTGATCCTGGAATATGCGGTGGCCGCAGGGGCGGTGTCAGTCGGCTGGTCAGGCTATGTCGTTGGCCTGATCGAAAACGCCTTTGCCATCGATATCCCCGATATGCTGGTGCGCGGCCCTTATGATGGCGGGCTGGTCAACTTGCCGGCCATGCTGATCGCCTTGCTGGTAACCTGGCTGCTGGTCATCGGCACGCGTGAGAGTGCCTTCGTCAATTCCATCCTGGTGGTCATCAAGGTCGCCGCGCTGACCCTGTTCATCATCCTGGCCGTGCCGGCGATGAACATGGAGAACTTCACCCCGTTCTCGCCCTTGGGCTTTGGCGGCGTTTCCGCAGCGGCAGCGTCGATCTTCTTTGCCTATGTGGGGTTCGATGCCGTTTCCACCGCTGCGGAGGAAACCAAGAACCCGCAGCGCAACATGCCGATCGGCCTGATCGGTTCGCTGGGTATCTGCACCATTTTCTACCTGCTGGTGGCAGCTGGCGTGATCGGCACCGTTGGTGCGCAGCCGCTGCTGGGGCCCACGGGTGAAGGTCTGGCACCGGGCAGCACCGCCCTGACGGCGCAATGCGCGGCCATCGGTGATCAGGCGGTGGTCTGTTCCAAGGAAGCGCTGGCCTGGACCATGCGTGAAATCGGCTGGCCGCAGATCGGCAACCTCATCGGCCTGGCGGCCGGCCTGGCGCTGCCATCGGTCATCCTGATGATGATGTTTGGCCAGACCCGCATCTTCTTCGTGATGAGCCGCGATGGCCTGTTGCCGGCGGCCTTCTCGAAGATCCACCCCAAGTACAACACCCCGCACGTGATCACGATGCTGACCGGCGTATTGGTGGCGCTGTTTGCAGCGTTCTTCCCGGTCGGCATCCTGGCAGACATCTCCAACTCCGGCACCTTGTTCGCCTTTGCCGCCGTGTCCATCGCGGTGCTGGTGTTGCGGCGGACCGATCCCGGCCGTCACCGTCCTTTCCGCACGCCGTTCATCATGGTCACGGCGCCGCTGGCGGTTGCCGGCTGCATCTACCTGTTCTGGAGCCTGGGCTGGGAAACCAAGATGATGTTCTTCGGCTGGGCCGTGGTGGGGCTGGTGGTCTACTTCGCCTACAGCCGTCGGCGCAGCCATCTGGGGCTGGGCAGCGTGGAAGTGCACGAAGTGGAGATTTCCGAGATTGAGCCGGATATTCCCGGCGTGTCGGATCGCGGGCGGCCGTAAGACAAAATCACCGTGATCGCCAACTGCCCGCTTCCCTAGGGAGGCGGGCAGTCCTATTTGGGGCGCACGAAATTCATTCCTTCAAAACAGGACCAGCCATGACCGTCACCAATGCCACCCCAGAAGATATTGCCCGCGTGTTCGCCGCCCAGCAGGCCAACCAGTGGAACGTGAAGGCGACCGGCGTGGCCGAACGCCGCGCCAAGTTGGCTGCGCTGAAGGCCGCGGTGGAATCCCATGCGGACGATATCCTGGCCGCCGTGTTGAAGGACACGCGCAAGCCCGAGGGCGAAATCCGCGTGACCGAAGTGCTCAACATCGTCGGCAATATCCAGCTCAACATCGACAGCCTGGAAGAGTGGATGACCCCCACGCAGGTCATCCCCACCCGCGTGCCGACCGACAAGGCGATGATCGCTTATGAAGCGCGCGGTGTGTGCCTGATCCTGGGGCCGTGGAACTTCCCGCTGGGCCTGGTGTTCGGGCCGCTGGCAGCGGCCGTGGCGGCCGGCAACTGCTGCATCCTGAAGCTGACCGACCTGTGCCCCAACGTGGCGGCATTGGCCAAGGTGATCGTGTCAGAGGTATTCCCGGAAAACGAAGTCGCCGTGTTTGAAGGCGATGTGTCGGTGGCCGAAGCGCTGCTGGACCTGCCGTTCAACCACATCTTCTTCACCGGCTCCACGCGGGTGGGCAAGATCGTCATGGCGGCCGCCGCCAAGCACCTCGCCAGCGTAACGCTGGAACTGGGTGGTAAGTCGCCCGTGATCATTGATGAAGGTGCGGATATCGATGCCATCGCCGCTGCCCTGGCCGGGGCCAAGCAGTTCAACGGCGGGCAGGCCTGCATCTGTCCGGACTATGTGTTCGTGAAAGAGAGCGACAGGGATCGGCTGGCCGCCGGGTTCAAGGCCAACGTGGAGAAGAACCTCTACGCCAGCGGTTCCATCGATAAGAGCGCAATTGCCCAAGTGGTCAACCAGGGCAATTTCAACCGCGTGAAGGGCATGGTGGACGATGCCATCGCGCAAGGCGCCACGGTGGCCGCGGGCGGCACGCTGGAAGCCGCCGACCTGACGATCCATCCAACGATGCTGACCAACGTGACCCCGCAGATGAAGATCCTGCAGGACGAGATTTTCGCGCCCGTTCTGCCGGTGATGACTTATGACACGCTGGACCAGGTGATCGAATATATCGAAGCGCGCGACAAGCCGCTGGCGATGTACGTGTTCAGCCCCAGCCAAGAGAACGTGGACCGGATCCTGGCGCGCACCTCGTCAGGCGGGGTGACGGTCAACGGCGTGTTTTCGCATTATCTCGAAAACCGCCTGCCGTTCGGCGGCGTCAACGGCAGCGGCATCGGCAGCTATCACGGCTATTTCGGGTTCAAGGCCTTCAGCCACGAACGCGCAATCTATGTGCACCAGCCTGTCGCGGCCTAAGTCCGTGCGGTCACGCGGCCAGGTGAACCTGGTCGCGGCCGGCCTTCTTGGCGCGGTACAGGGCTTCGTCGGCGCGTGAGATAATGGTCTGGCGGCTGTCGTCGCTGGTCAGTTCGGCCACGCCGGAGCTGATCGTGACCGACAGCGCCGTGCCACTGGGCAGCAGCACCGGCAGCGCGGCAATGCCTTGTCGCAGCCGCTCACAGGCGGCGGCGGCATCGCTGGCCGGGCAATCGGGGAAGGCGATGAGGAATTCCTCGCCGCCCAACCGGCCCACCAGGTCCTGCTCGCGCATCATCAGCTGCGACATTTCCGCGATCCGGCGGATCACCTCGTCGCCCGCCGGATGGCCGTGGGTATCGTTGACCAGCTTGAACCGGTCGATATCGAGCACTGCGACCGAAACCGGCCGCCCGCTGCGGCGCGAGGCGGCGATCATGCGGTCCAGCGAGGAGAACAGCTCGCGCCGGTTGGCAAGGCCGGTCAGCTCGTCAGTGGTGGCCACGCGATCCAGCTCTTCGCGCATCGCCTCTTCGCGCTGGATCGCCTGCCGCAGGGCAAGACTGGCATAAGCCCCCATCACCAGCAGCAGCAGCCCGCTGACATTGAGCAGGTCCTGGAAATCGTCCGAGCGGCGGGCGGCGTTGTCTGCGCTTTGCTTGCGATCATCGAGCACTTGCTGCTCCACAGCTTCCATCTGGTCGAGCATGGCCATCACGCGGTTGGTCAGCTGGCGGCCGTGGCTG
>JAZKFK010000002.1:0-3662 GCA_040386475.1 Pseudomonadota bacterium
AGCCAGTATTGCTATTATCAGGGCGCGGACCTTGGCGAGAAATGCTTCACCAACTTCGGCGGTAGCCGGGGCGGTGGCGAATACCCGATGCGCTACGGGCTGGAGCAGTCCAAGAACCTGATGACCGTGCACATCGCCATGGATGCGGGCATGGACAACGTGCTCAACGTGTTCCGCGCTTCCGGCATCGAGCCGGAGCCCAATGCCTACCAGCCCTATCCCGCCTTCGCGCTGGGTGCGGGCGACACCACCGTGCTGCGCATGGTCAACGCCTATTCCACGCTGGCCAATCACGGGCGGCTGAACCAGCCGACGCTGATCGATTATGTGCAGGATCGCGATGGCAAGGTGATCTACCGCAGCGACAACCGCGAATGCCCCGATTGCAACATGGCCGAATGGAACGGCAGCGCCATGCCGCGCCTTGCCCCCCGTGGGCGCCAGGCGCTGGATGCGCGCACCGCGTTCCAGATCGTCAACATGCTGACCGGCGTGGTCCAGCGCGGCACGGCAACGCGCCTGCGCGATCTTGACCTGCCGCTGTTCGGCAAGACCGGCACATCCTCCGGTCCGACAAACGCCTGGTTCGTGGGCGGATCGCCCGATATCGTCGGCGGCATGTACATCGGGTTTGACCGGCCGCGAAACCTGGGCGGCTATGTTCAGGGTGGCAACACGGCGGTGCCGATCATGCGCGAATTCATCACCGCCACGCGTGAGCGGTGGAATGGCCGCCCGTTCGTTGCCCCGGCCGGCGTGCGGATGGTGCGCGTGGATCGCCGCTCGGGCAATCGGGTGTTCGATGGCTGGCCCAGCGCCGATCCGCTATCGTCGGTGATCTGGGAAGCGTTCAAGCCTGATACCGAGCCGCGGCGCACCCAGCGACAGGACGAGGTGGACCAGATGCGCGAGCTGATCCTGGCCCAACTGCGCCGCCGCGAGCGGGGGCCGGCTGCCAACGAAGTCATCGAGAATAGCGAAACTCCCCCGGCCGATTTTGTCGAGGAGCAGGGCGGCATCTACTAATGCTCAGGTATGGGCATGCAGACATGAAGGACGCGAGACCCATGAACAGGATCATCCGCAGCTTGGCTCTGGCCCTGCCACTGGCTCTTGCCAGTCTTGCGCCGCCAGCATCGGCCACGCTTGAGCGCGGTGTCGCTGCCCCGCGCTTCTCCACCACTGCCGCATTAGCGGGCCGCACCTTCGCAATCGATCTTGCCGCCAAGCTGCGCGAAGGGCCGGTGGTATTGTACTTCTTCCCGCGCGCCTTCACCCAGGGCTGCACGCTGGAGGCCAACGCCTTTGCGCAGGCGATGCCCGACTTCACCGCTGCCGGCGCAACCGTGCTGGGCATGTCCGGCGACGATATCGCCACGCTGCAACGCTTCAGCCGCGAGGAATGCCGCGATGCCTTCCCCGTCGGCCGCGCCACGCCGGAAATTGTCTCGGGCTATGACGTGGCCATGGTGCAGAGCGGGATGACCAGCCGCACCTCCTATGTCATCGCTCCCAGCGGGCGTGTGGTTATGGTCCATTCGGATATGGACTGGCGCCAGCATGTGGCGATGACGCTGGCAGCGGTGCGCGCGCTGGACAACTAAGCTTCGCCAGCAGGCCAAGCCCCTAGCTGTTCCCCAATCCTCTTTCGTTTGTGGCCCGGCTGCGCTAGGCGGCGCGACCATATTCATTCTGGAGAATTCCCATGCGTGCCGAAGGGCAGGCCCATATCGACCGCATCGAGGCTGCCCTCGCGCTGGTCCGCAAGTCGCTTGACTGGGACCGCGCGCTGCGCCGCCTGGACGAGTTGGACGCCCGCGTGCAGGACCCTTCTCTGTGGAACGATCCCAAGCAGGCGCAGGCGATCACCCGCGAGCAGAAGCAGCTCAAGGATGCCGTCGGCACGGTGCGCGATATCTCGGCTGAGATGGCCGACGCGGTGGAGTTCGTCGAACTGGGCGAGGCCGAGGGTGATGACGCGGTGGTGGCCGATGGCCTCGCCAGCCTGAAGGCGCTGGCTGATCGGGCCGATGCCGACAAGGTCAAGGCGCTGCTCTCGGGCGAGGCTGACGCCAACGATACCTATATCGAAATCCACGCTGGCGCCGGTGGCACCGAAAGCCAGGACTGGGCTGAAATGCTGTTCCGCATGTATAGCCGCTGGGCCGAAAAGCGCGGCTACAAGATCGAGACCGTGGAATACCAGGCCGGTGACCAGGCCGGGATCAAGAACGCCACCATTCTGGTCAAGGGCGAGAACGCCTATGGCTATGCCAAGACCGAAAGCGGCGTGCACCGCCTGGTGCGCATCAGCCCCTACGATTCCAGCGCGCGGCGCCACACCAGCTTCAGCAGCGTGTGGGTCTATCCGGTGATCGACGACAACATCGATATCGAGATCAACGACGGCGACCTGCGGATCGACACGTACCGGGCCAGCGGCGCGGGCGGCCAGCACATCAACACCACCGATTCGGCGGTGCGGATCACGCACATTCCCACCGGCGTAGTGGTGGCCAGCCAGGGTGACCGCAGCCAGCACAAGAACCGCGCCACCGCCATGAACATGCTGAAGGCGCGGCTGTACGAGCGGGAGCTTGCCATCCGCGAGGCGGCCGCAGCGGGCGAATACCAGGAAAAGACCGAAATCGGTTGGGGCCGCCAGATCCGCAGCTACGTCCTGCAGCCCTACCAGATGGTCAAGGACCTGCGCACCGGCACCGTCAGCACGGCGCCGGGTGACGTGCTGGATGGTGCGCTCGATCCGTTCATCGCCGCGGCGCTGGCCGCACGCGTGACGGGTGAAGCGGCCGAAGTGGACGACGTGGATTGAGGCGGGAACGCCTGTTAATCCACGCCGCTTTTGCCATTCGCTGCCATCCTCGCTAAAGCGCAGCCCGAGATGGATCGCCTGCCAAGAACCCTGTATGCCTCATTGATGTGCGCCGCCCGTATTTCGGTGCTGGGGGCGCTGCCGCTGCTGGCCGGGTGCGAGCAGGCGACCGATGCCGATCGGCCCGAGACCGCGCGCGACTTTCCCCGGCCTGACCGGCCGGTTTCCGGCATCACCAGCAATGCCTTTTCCACCGAGGAAGCCCGCGATGACCTGCGCGAGGCGGAAACGGTGATGGCCAAGGCGGCCATCGCGCCGGGCATGACCGTGGCCGATATCGGCGCGGGCGAGGGCTATTATACCGTCCGCCTGGCCGCCGCCGTGGGTGCCACCGGCCGCGTTCTGGCGCAGGACATCGACCAGCAGGCCCTGGCCCGCCTGGGTGACCGGGTGGAGCGTGAGCGCCTCGATAACGTGTCGATCAAGTTTGGCGCCGAGGACGATCCGCAGCTGCCGGACAACAGTTTCGACCGGGTGTTCATGGTTCACATGTACCACGAGATCGCCGAGCCCTACGCCTTCCTGTGGCACTTGCGCCCCGCGCTGCGTCCCGGCGGCCAGGTTATCGTGGTCGACCTTGACCGGCCGACCGACGAGCACGGCATCAACCCGCAATTATTGTTCTGCGAATTTCAGCAGTTGGGCTATCGGCTTGTAGAATTCGACCGCAAGCCCGAAATAGCGGGCTATTATGCGCAATTTGAAGCCGTGGGTGAACGTCCGCGGCCGGACCAGATCGAACCGTGCGCAGCGCCCGGTGAGGATGTAA
>JAZKFK010000003.1:0-5183 GCA_040386475.1 Pseudomonadota bacterium
GACGCGACATGCGCGGCCATGCGGGCGAATTCCTCGCGCGTCAGCGGCAGGCGCAGGTAATCCAGCGCACCGGCGCGGATCGCCTGGACCACATCGTCCACATCAGGATCGTTGCTGGCAGCGATCACCGGCAGCCATATGCCCGCTTCTCCCAGCCGATCGAGCAGGCGATCGACCCCGCCGACCAGCACGTTCTGGCAAGCGATGATCACCCCGTCACGCGGCTGGCTGTCGAGCAGCTCAGCCACATCGGAATAGACTTCCGCATGGTGGCCCAGCTCAAAAGCCAGGCGAGAATGTTCGGCACGCAGGCGACTGTCGCCGCCGGTGATGTGAAGTTTGAGGCGCTGTTCCATGGTTCAGAGCAATGCCGCGAACCGGGGCGGCTGGCACGTGCAGGTGCCACCAGAGCCAAGCAATCTTACGGGGTAAAGGGCCGGAAAGCCGCAGAAATCCATCCTGAAATTCCATCCATATCGGAGCGGAAATCAGGATTACCCCGCATGTTGCGAATACTTAATGCGTTACAAATAAGGGGGAATACCTAGGATTCCCCTCACTCACTTGCCCGCCGGGATGAAGCTGTAATCCGGCAGCGAGTGGAACGCGTTCTTCAGCGCGTTGCTCCAGCTGTTGGAGATCGACACGAAATAGGGATCATCGGCTTCGATCCGGCGTTCGTAGATCGGGTCGAAATTGTCGCGTTCCAGCACCAGCGCATCCAGCGGCAGGCCGACCGACAGGTTAGCCTTCAGCGTGGAATCGAAGCTGACCATCAGCAGCTTCACCGCATCCTCGAAGCTCATATCGCGGTCATAGCCGCGAATCAGGATCGGGCGGCCGTACTTGGTCTCGCCAATCTGGAAGAACGGCGTGTCGAAGCTGGCCTCGATGAAGTTGCCTTCCGGATAGATCAGGAACAGGCGCGGCTCCATGCCGGCAATCTGCCCGGCCAGGATGATGCTGGCGGTGAAACGCCCGGTGGCAGCGGGTCCGTTGACGGTCTGGCTTTGCTGCACGGTCTCGCGCAGCAACTTGCCCACTTCCACCGCCACCTGGAACATGGTGGGCAATTCCAGCAGCGAGTTCTGGCGCTCTGCCGGCAGCTTCGATCGCTCTGCAAGTTTGCTGATAACGGCTTGCGTAGTGGCCAGGTTGCCCGCCGTCATCAGCGCGATCACCCGCTCGCCCGGCACGCTCCAGCGGAACATCTTGCGAAACACCGAGATGTTGTCGACGCCCGAGTTGGTGCGGGTGTCGCTCATCAGCACCAGCCCCTTGTCGAGGATCATTCCCACGCAATACGTCATCGCCCTGCCCTGTCAGCTGCGGCCTGCCCGTGCGGCCTTTGCAGTTACTGCTGCATGAATTGCTGTTCGACCGCCAGCACAACGTGCAACTTTTCCATCACCCCGCCAAAGCTGATGCCGGTTATCGGTGCCGCATCGCGATAGTCGCGGCCCGTGGCCACGCGCACATAGCGCGGATCGGGACAGATCTGGTTGGAGATGTCGAAGCCCACCCAGCCCAGCCCTTCCACGAAGGCTTCCGCCCAGGCGTGCGTGGCTTCCTGGTCCACCCGGTCATCCATCATCAGGTAACCGCTGACGTACCGCGCGGGCACCTCCATCGCGCGGGCGGCGGCGATGAACACGTGGGCATGGTCCTGGCAAACGCCCGATCCGTTGGCCAGGGCCTCTTCCGCGGTGGTGTCCACCTGCGTGGTGCCAGTGATGTAATCCACCTGCCCGCGCACCGCGGCGGACAGCTGGTGCATCGCCGCCAGCACATCCCCGCCGCGCCGGTCCACCTGGCTCAAAAGCTGGCGCACACGGGCGCCGGGGCGGGTGAGCGACGTGTGGTTGAGGAACGACCACAGCGGCAAGTGTCCGGCGTGATGGCCGATGATGCCGGCCTTGTCCTCGGTCTCAACGGTACCGGCGCAGGTTACCACCACGTCCATCGCGCCCGGCTCCACCGAGATCAGCGTGACGTGGTTATGGTTCTGGTCATCGTAGGAGAGTTCTTCCACCGCGCCCTGGTATTCCATCCGCCAGTCGAGGATCTTCTGCCCTTGGGTGGACTTGGGCGTCAGCCGCAGGCGCTGAACGCCGTGCATCACCGCATCGGTAAAGCGGTAGCTGGTGGTATGGCTGATGGCGAGGCGCATAGGCTGTGTCGTCCGCTGCTGTCAGGCGAGGAAACGGTATTCGCGGGCAATGGCATCGGCGAGGCTGGCGTTGAGGCCGATGAACTTGACGATGAATTCGTGCAGCCCGTGCTCGAAGATCTGGTCGACCGTGCGGTTCTCCAGCAGGTCGTCCACCTTGGCCAGCGCATCGTGCGGCAAGCCGGTGCGGCCGCGCAGGCGGGCCAGGGCGGACAGGTTCTCGTGCATGGCCAGGCGGCAGAATTGCAGGCTGCGCGGAAAGCGTTCGTCCAGGATCAGGAACTCGGCTATGGAGCGGGCATCCATCCGCCCGGCGTTGAGCCACGAATAGGCCCGTTCCCCCGACAGCGAGCGCAGCACGTTGTCCCACTGCCCGGTGTCCAGCGCGGTGCCGACATAGGACAGGCTGGGCAGCAGCAGGAAGTACTTCACGTCCAGGATGCGTGCGGTGTTGTCCGCCCGTTCCATGAAGGTGCCGCAGCGCGAGAAGGCATAAATCTCGTTGCGCAGCATCGATCCGTGGGTGGCCCCGCGCGCCAGCGTCGATTCGCGGCGGATCGCCCCCAGCACCATGTCCAGGTTGCCTTCCCGCACCGGGCGGCTGAGCAATTCGTTGAGGTTCATCCAGCCTTCGTTGATCGATTCCCACACTTCGCGGGTGATGGCCGACCGGCAGGTGCGGGCATTGGTGCGGGCTTTTTCGAACATCAACAGCACGCTGCGCGGATTGTTCTTGGACCGCAGTACGAAGTCGCACACCTGCGCGCCGCTGTAATTGCTGTAATGGGTATCGTAGGCTTGGATCAGCCCCAGCGTTTTCAGCACGCTGCGCCATTCCTGCGTCGCCTCGTCCGTCCCGCGGGTCAGCGCCATGCGATGCCCGGCGGCCAGCAGGCGCGCGGTGTTCTCTGCCCGCTCAAGGTAGCGGTACAGCCAGAAAATGCCGTTGGCGACGCGGCTGAGCATGGGGCGATGGACTTCAGTCATCCAGCACCCAGCTATCCTTGGTGCCGCCACCCTGGCTGGAATTGACCACCAGCGAACCCTTCTTCAGCGCCACCCGCGTCAACCCACCGGGCGTGATTTCCACCCCTTCGGGCGAACACAGCACGAAAGGCCGCAAGTCCACATGGCGCGGGGCCAGGCCCTTGCTGGTGAAGATGGGGCAAGTGCTGAGTGCCAGCGTGGGCTGGGCGATATAGTTGTCGGGCTTGGCCAGCAGCTTTGCGCGGAAAGTCTCCAGCTCTTTCCTGGAACTGGTCGGCCCGATCAGCATGCCATAGCCGCCCGATCCGTGAACTTCCTTCACCACCAGCTCGGCCAGGTTTTCCAGCACATAGGCCAGGCTGTCCTTCTCGGCGCAGCGCCACGTTTGCACGTTGGGCAGGATCGGCTGCTCGCCGGTGTAGAACTGGATGATTTCCGGCATGAACGAATAGATCGCCTTGTCGTCCGCCACACCGGTGCCGGGTGCATTGGCGATGGTGATGCGACCTGCGCGATAGACATCGAAGATTCCCGGCACGCCCAGCATCGACTTGGGATTGAAGGTGAGCGGATCGAGGTATTCGTCATCCACCCGGCGATAGAGCACGTCGATCGGGCGGAAACCGTCGGTGGTGCGCATCTGCACCCGGCCGTCGATTACCCTGAGGTCGCTGCCTTCCACCAGTTCGGCGCCCATCTGGTCTGCCAGGAAGGCATGTTCGAAATAGGCCGAATTGAAGATGCCAGGGGTCAGCACGGCAATGGTCGGGCGCGGTCCGGCGCAATCGGGCGCGCAGGCTGCCAGGCTGGCCGCCAGCTGGCGCGGATAGTCGCTGATCGGCCGCACCTTGGCCCGGGTGAACAGTTCCGGGAACATGGCCATCATCGTCTCCCGGTTCTCCAGCATATAGGAGACGCCGGATGGCGTGCGGGCATTGTCTTCCAGCACCATGAATTCGTCTGGCCCGGTGCGGACCAGGTCCACCCCGACGATGTGGGTATAGACCCCGCCCGGCGGCGTGAAGCCGACCATCTGCGGCAGCCACACCGAATTGTTGCGCAGCAGACGCAACGGCAGCGTACCCGAACGGATGATTTCCTGCCGGTGATACAGATCGTGGATGAAAGCGTTCAGCGCGCGCACCCGCTGTTCGATCCCGCGTGACACGCGCCGCCACTCAGCGCCGGAGATGATCCGCGGCACCATGTCGAACGGGATCAGCCGCTCCTCGGCGTCATCCTGGCCATAGACGTTGAAGGTGATGCCGGTGCGGCGGAACACGCTTTCCGCCTCGGCCCCCTTGCGGCGCAACTGGGCAGGATCCTGCTGGCTGAGCCATTGGCAGTATTCGCGATAGGCAGGGCGCACGGAGCCGTCAGGCGCGTGCATCTCGTCAAATTTGTCAGCCGTTGGTGCGTTCATTGCCATCTATTCTTGCCGCAATGCAGCATGGCACGATTGTGACGCGTGTAAAGGCCTGATTGAGCGAGGTTGCGCGGAGGCCGGATTTAAGCCCAGAACAACCTCAATCGGCGTCCAGTTCCTCGGCCACGGCGCGGATCGCTTCGGGCGAATTGGAAAAGCCCATGTGCGAACAACGCAAGGCCCTTGCCTTGTCACGCTCACCCGGTTGGCCACACGCGCTGCGGGCCGAGACCACCCCATCGCGCGGGCTCCACAAGGCGATGGTCTGCACCGGCGGCTTGGCGGCCATGTCGATCGGCAGCGGCGGCTGGTCAACCGGATAGCCGGTGACCAGCTGGTACAACCGCCACACGTTGTTCGAGTACGGCGTATGGCTGAACGGCGATCCCATCGTGATCACCCGCGCAACCGCTTGCGGATGCAGCTTGGCCACCTCGCGGGCGAAAATCCCGCCCAGGCTCCAGCCAACCAACATCACCGGCTGGTCATACCGTTGCGCCACATCGGCCACCCGCTGCGCGACCAGCGCGACGTTTTCAGGCGTGGCGCCAAAGTTGAACCCGGTGCCCCAGCGTTTCACCACGTGCCCGGCCTCTTCCA
>JAZKFK010000004.1:0-48276 GCA_040386475.1 Pseudomonadota bacterium
CGGGCGGCACCAGAGTCAAGCGCGCGCTGGGCGTGCAGGCAGCGCTGGAATGGGCGTTTCGGGTGGAATGCGCGCAGCTGGAACTGCCGCAACGAAGAGACGTGAGCGAGGAAAGCTTTGGCTTTGGCCTGGAGTACGTCCTGCAGCAACGCGCAGCACTCGGCTGCAAGATCGATGGCGGTCGGCACAAGATCGGCAGCTACACCAATCCAGATGCGGAGGTGATCGCGGCTACCGTGGCCGGGCTGCCTGACAGTCTGGGCGGAATCCGGATGGCAGTCCGTGTCGCCGAACTGGCGCGGGCCGGGCTGACCCCGGACTGGATGCCCGGGGTCGTGCCGCGCTGTGTGCCGGTCGAGACCAGGCAGAACCAGCATGGTGAGCGGGCGACGACTATCGTGGTCGGCACCGAACGCGTGCTGAGCCGTGGCAAGTGGCGCACGGTCGAGGTGTTGGCCTGCCCGGTCACCTGGCGGCCGCATCCGGAACAGATCGCCTCCGCTCGGCGCGGCTATGAGGATTGGTGGCAGGCGCTCGATTGGGTGCGGAATGGGCTTCTGACAGGACGGATGCTGCGGGAGGTGGAGGTGATGGCAGCGATGCCGAAGGTGTGGCCTTGGGAAAGGAGGTGACATCGACGAAAAGGGCGGTAACCGGCCTGCCGGCGGTGCAGCACGGCACATGCAGCATTGAGCCAGAGCAGCCATTCGGTCGCCACGCAGCATTTTCCGCTTTCTCATCGACGTGGAGCTCGAAGAGCGGTTATTTGGCTTTAGTAGGGTTTCGTCCGTGTCAACCGTGCTGCGGAGGTCACCTGCAAATAGTCGAGACCGGAAGAAACCTCGTGCCGCCAACTCCGTCGCTCCGCGAATGCCTTGCGCTGCAACGATCATCTGGTCGGCGCGGCTGTCTGATCTGGTACCGTGAAGCTTCCTGCGGCATGAAAGAACATGTCCAGTAGGTCGTTCCTTTCATCGGCCATAGCAAACACTACCTCTTCGGCGGTGAAACGTAGATCAGAAATCGGGATGCGCCGCACGGCATCGGTGCGGTGGGTTCCATAGCGCCACATGAAGCCAACGCCGATCCCCACGGCGACGGCCTCATAGACGGCATCGCGGGTGTCGGCGACCAACTGCGGTTGAGGGGCAAGACCAGCGTGCCGGAACGCGCGGTCAATAATCTTTTGCGTCGATGATCCTTGCGTGCGGTAGATCAGGGGCTCCTGTGTCAGTCTGGCAAGGGTGACGTTCGCGAGATCAACCAGGCGGCTTTGGGCACCCACGATCGCCACGACCTCCTGTTGGACCACTGCCGCCCGGCGGAACCGGGCATCCACAGGAAGATCCGGCAAGACCGCCACGTCAACCTCGCGCCGCACAAGGGCGGCAAGGATATGCTGGTGCGAACCGGACTGAACCATCACCGACACCCCGGCGTGCTGGGCCAGAAATTGGCCAATGATCGCAATACCCGGCATGGAATTGCCAAGCCCGACCCGCAAACGCCGCGCGCCACTTGCCGTCCGGCGCCCAAGGATCAGTGCCGCGTCACGTTCGGCCTCCTGCATGCGGTGGCCGATGTCGCACAATTCCAGACACAGCGGAGTGGCCTGCAAGATCCCGCCCACCCGGTCAAACAGATGCACCCTATTCGCCTGCTCCACCTCGCGGACCTGCTGCGCCACGGAAGAATGTGAAACCCCCAGACTGCGCGCCGCCGCCGAGAATGTGCCGGTTTCGGCAACCGCAGTCAAAGCGCGCAAGCGAGCCAGCGTCAGGGCGCTATTCGCCTCAGGTGAAGGAGATGCTTTCATAGGATCAAGGTATACCCCCCATCTGTAACATGAGGGTTACACCCCGCGCACATAAATTCCGGCACCGACGGGCACCTTCGCCCGGCATTGCCCGCCAGCAAACGAATCGCGCTGGTGGCGCACTCTGGAGGCAAAAATGACGCGCGCCGTTGCACTCTTGGATTTTCTCGCCGAAAGCGGGACACAAAGGGCCGCCGTCATGGCCGATCTGGATGGGTGCCTGATTGCCGGGGGCCAGTTGTTGCCCCATGCAATCGATCTTTTCACCCAGTGTGGCGACCGGCTCTGGATCGTGTCCAATAATTCCAGCGATACGGCAGTCACGCTTTCGTCCCGTTTGGCGCGGATGGGCTTGCCGCTGCGTGCCTCGCAAATCTTGCTGGCCGGCGAGGAAACCATTCGCCGCATGGCGCAGGATCGACCGGGCCAGCGGATCGCGGTTCATGCCGCCGAGCCGCTCTGCGCGCTGGCCCGCCAGCTTGGTCTGATCACCGATCATACCGCTCCCGATGCAGCCGTCCTTGCGCGAGACCCCGGCTTTTCGTTCGCCAGCCTGACGCGGTTGACCGCGCAGGTTGCACGGGGTCTGCCGCTGGTCGCCACCAATCCCGATCTGAACCACCCCGACGCCGAAGGCCATCCGGTCCCTGAGACTGGCGCGCTTCTGGCCGCGCTAACAGCGGCGGTTCCCGGTCTGGCCATCCCGACAATCGGCAAACCCCACCCGGACCTGCTGCAGTTGGCGCTGGCGCGGGCTGGGGTTGCCGCAGGTGATGCTATCTTTATCGGCGACACCCCTGAAACCGACGGCGTTGCCGCCCGTGCAGCCGGGGTTGAGTTCGTGCTGCTGCGCCGACCTGGCTCTCTGCCCGCCAAAGCCTTAGAGGCACAGCCATGCTAGGCAACGCATTGCGCATTCTGCTGCGGATGGTGCTGACGTTTTTTGTGATCGTCACGCTAGTATTCTTTGCCACCCGGCTTAGCGGCAGCCCGCTGGATTTCGTCATCGGCGAGGGGATGTCGGTCGAGGATCGCGCCATCATGATCCGCTATTACGAGCTGGATCGCCCGATCTGGGACCAGTATCTTGCCTTCCTTGGTGCCTTTTTGGACGGGCAGTTCGGCCTGTCGTTCATCGAGCGCCGCCCAGTGGCGGAAATGGTGGCTGAACGGCTGTGGCCTTCAGCGCAATTGCTGATCTCGGCGACGTTTGCGACACTTCTGGTCGCGATTCCCTTGGGCATCGTCGCTGCGGTCTGGCGAAAAAGCTGGGTTGGCAGCGCGGTAATGGCGCTTGCCTTTCTGGGTTATGCGGTGCCGAACTTCGTGCTGGCCGTGTTTCTGGTATTGTTCTTTGCGTTCTGGCTCAACTGGTTGCCCGTTGTCGGCAACGGCACGCCTGCGCATTTCATCATGCCGACCCTGACGCTGGCAGCGGCGATGATCGCCGCGATCATGCGGTTCACCCGTAATGCAATGCTGGATGTGCTGGGGCAGGATTACATGCGCACGGCGCGCGCCAAGGGTCTGCCGGAAAGCGCCGTTATCCTGAAACACGGGCTGCGCAATGCGGGCATCACCATCCTGTCTGTGGTGGGATTGCAGGTTGCTGCGCTTGCTGCATCCGGGTCGGTGGTGGTGGAATCGATATTTGCCTGGCCGGGCATCGGCGATCTGTTGGTCACTTCGGCGATCCGCAGGGACTACCCAGTGTTGCAGTTTGCGGTGCTGACCGTGGCGCTGGCGGTGATCGTGATCAATGCGGTGGTTGATCTGGCCTATGCCTGGGCGGACCCCCGGCTGCGCCACAGCGGCGGGAGATAGCAGCATGACAACCGTTCCGACACTGGCACCGACCTGGTTGCACGGCCTATGGTCCGAAGCCCACTGGGTGCAAAAGACAGCCCTTATCCTCGGTCTGGCGCTGGCCGTCGCCGCCGTCCTTGCACCCGCGATTGCCCCTTTCGAGCCCAATGCCCAAAGCCTGATCTCGCGGCTGCGCCCACCACTTGGCTTTGACCGCTCAAGCCCGGGGCATTTGCTGGGCACGGATGAGTTGGGCCGAGACTTGCTGGCGCGCTGCCTTTACGGGTTGCGCCTGACTCTGACACTGGCGGTTCTGGGGGCAACTTTGGGGCTGGTAATCGGTGGCGTCATGGGTGTGCTGGCCGGAGTTGCCGGCGGGCGCACCGATGCGGTGATCACGGCGGCCGTCGATACACAGATTGCGGTGCCGTTCACGCTGGTTGCGCTGTTCATGCTGTCGGTCTTTGGCACCTCGATGATGGTGATGGTGCTGGTGCTGGGCTTCGCCGGGTGGGAGCAATACGCCCGCATCCTGCGCGGCGAGGTCAAACGGCTGATGCAGTTGCCGTTCATCGAGGCCGCCCGCGCTGCCGGAGCCTCGCCCTGGCGGATCGCGCGGGTGCATGTGCTGCCCAATGTCGTCTCGCCGGTGGTGGTGCAATTCACGCTAAGCCTGTCGAACATCATCCTGCTGGAAAGCACACTGTCTTTTCTGGGCCTTGGGGTGCAACCGCCAACCGCCACGCTCGGCGCCATGGTGGGGGTGGGCCGTGACTACATGCCCACCGCCCCGTGGATCGTGCTTGCCCCGGCCCTTCTGATCCTCGCGGTCACCTTTTCGGTCCAGATCCTTGGCGACTGGCTGCGTGACCGCGCCGACGTGCGGCTGCGGGTCCGCTGACCCGCCCGCCTGAACACACCCGGACTGGCCTGCCAAGGCCCGCCCGACCCGCAAATGCCAACCAACGGAGAAACCCGAATGAAACGCCTTCTTCTAGCATCAGCCCTGATCGCCGCCCTGCCGGGTGCAGTGTTCGCAGCCGAGATCACAGTCGCCGCCGCGAACGTGGCCCCCTATTTGGATCCGGGCCGCGACCATTCCAATGTCGGATCGCAGTTCTATTACAATACCTTCGATCCGTTGCTGCACAAGGATTACACCAAGGCCGACATGCAGGCCCAACCCGGCCTTGCGACGGAATGGAAACTGGTCGAGCCGACAGTGATGGAACTGAAACTGCGCGAGAGTGTGGTGTTCCAGAACGGCGAAGCGATGACCGCCGATGACGTGGTGTTTTCGCTGAACCGCATGTTTCAGGCCACCTTCCCGCCCTATCAGGTGCGGATGCGCGACCGTCTAGCCAACTTTGATCGCGCCGAGAAGATCGACGATCTGACCGTGCGGGTGCATGTGAAGCGCGAAGAGCCGCTGTTTGAGACGCTGCTGAACCTGCAACAGACCTTCATCGTCCCGGAAGACTATATCAAGGGTCTGACCGGTGATCCGAAGGTGGCCGATGACGCCGATTACGAGGCGTTCTCTCTGGCCCCCGTTGGCACCGGCCCCTATGCGATCACCGAATTCGTGCCCGGCGAAAAGATCGTTTACGAACGGTTCGACGGCTTTTGGGGCGAAAAAGCACCTCTGGACCGCGCCACCGTGCTGCATGTAGGCGAAGTCGCCTCGCGCCTGACCGCGCTGCGCACTGGTGAAGCGCAGATCGCCACCAACATCGCCCCCGACCAGTTGGCGATGATCGAAGGCGATGCCACGCTGAAGGTCGAAGGCGCCGTGACGCCGCTGTTCCACGTCATGATAATGAACATGAACCACCCCAAGCTGAAGGATGCCCGCATCCGTCAGGCGCTTTCGCTGGCCATTGACCGTGATCTGCTGAATGAGGCGCTTTGGCTGGGTAAGGCTGTCGTCCCCGCCTCGCATACGATGGAGGAGTTCGGCCCGCTGTACATGCCCGAACTGAAAACCTTTGAATACAACCCCGAAAAGGCCAAGGCGCTGCTGGCGGAGGCGGGCTATGACGGCTTTGAAGTGACCTTTGACACCCAAGGCAGCTATTACACCAATGGTCTGCTGGCGGCGCAGGCGATCGTCGAGATGTGGGCGGCTGTTGGCGTGAAAGCCTCAATCCGTGATCTTCCGAAATGGTCGGGCAACGATCCGGAAATGATGACGCGGAACTGGTCGAACCCAATGTATTTCTCGGACCCCTTTGGTTCGTTCGGGGTGATGTGGGCACCGAATGGCCCGTCCGAGGCCGAGGGCCGCTTCACCACCGATGCGGAATATGCGGAAATCTGGGATCGCTTCCGCTTCTCCAAGGAGATCGAGGCGCGGCGCACCGCCTATGCCGAACTGATGGATCGCATCGCCGCTAATCCGCCGGTTCTGCCGCTGTACCGTCCATACGAAAGCTGGGCGATGACTCAGAGCGTAACGTGGGCGCCCAAGGCGGGGCACATCCCTTATGTGCTTGATTTCCGTGCCGGTTCCATCTCGGTCTCGACAACCAATTAACGCTTTCGGCCCGCCGCCTTTCGGGTGGCGGGCCAGTTTTCCCAAAGGACCAAACCATGACCCTTCGCATTGCCATCGTCACCGACATCCACCACGGTAAACCGTCTACCGCCAAGCGAGGCGACGCCGCCCTTGGCCTGATGGAGGACTTCGCCCGCTATGTAAAAGACAGCGGCGCCACCCATGTGCTGGATATGGGCGACCGGATTTCCGATGAGAACCGCGACACCGATCTAGTGCTGGCCGCCGAGGTTGCCGAGGCGTTTCGCGCTGTGCCTGCGCCGGTCTGGCACCTGAACGGCAATCACGACCGCGACCACATGACCGTGGCCGACAACGAGGCCCTGCTGGGACAGTCGCTTGACCATGCCGTGCATGACATCGACGGTTGGCGCATTGTCTTGTGGCGGGCCGACAGCCGCATCCGTCGCGGCGACGAGGGCACCGGTTTCGTGCTGACCGAGGCTGATCTGGTCTGGCTGTCGCGCACCATGCAGGCCACCGACCGCCCCACGCTGGTGGTCAGCCATGTGCCGATCTCGGGCCACGCGCAAACCGGGAACTATTATTTCCAGAACAACCCCGGCTCCTCGACCTACCCGATGGCCGACCGCGCCCGCTTAGCCCTTGCCTTGGCCCGCGTGCCGGTGGTGTGCCTTGCGGGGCATGTGCACTGGAACACCGTCACAACCGTGAACGGCATCACCCACCTGACGCAGCAGTCGCTGACCGAAAGCTTTACCACCGCAGGCGAACCCGCGGGTGCAATGGGCCTAATCGAGCTGTCGGACACCGTCCTGTGGGATGTGGTGGGGGCCGATCCGTTCCGCTTTGGCTATCGCCCTACGGCGCAACGCTGGACGCCGCCGATGCCGGATTTCGCGACCCACCCGGAATTGCGCAACCGTCATGCTCCTGTCGCCATGGCCCCCGTCAAACTGCACAAGGCCTGAGCCATGACCCCAGCTCCCCTGCTTGCGATAGAAGACCTGTCTTTGACCTTCGGGTCGCACCGCGCGGTGAAACATCTGAGCTTCGGCATCGCACGCAGGGAAACCGTCGCCCTTGTCGGCGAAAGCGGATCTGGGAAATCAGCAACCGCGCTGGCGATCATGCGGTTGATTGAACGTGAAGGCGGCGCTATTGCCGGTGGGCGGATCGTGTTGAATGGCACCCTGCCGTTGGATCTGGCGGCGCTGACCGACCGGCAGATGCGGCAGGTCCGCGGCAACCGCGTTGCGATGATCTTTCAGGAACCGATGACCGCGCTGAACCCGGTGCTGACGCTGGGCGATCAGGTGACAGAGGTGTTCCGCCTGCATCAGGGTATGGACCGCCACGCTGCACGCGCCGCGGCGCTAGCAGCGTTTGAGCGGGTGCGGATTCCCGATGCCGCCCGCAGGTTGAACCAGTTTTCTCATGAATTGTCGGGCGGACTGCGGCAAAGGGTGATGATTGCGGCCGCGCTGGCATGCCGCCCCGACCTGCTGATCGCCGACGAACCCACGACCGCGCTGGACGTGACCACGCAGGCCGAAATTCTGGCGCTGATACGCGAGTTGCAGGCAGAAACCGACATGAGCGTGCTGTTCATCACGCATGACATGGGCGTAGTTGCACAACTGGCCGACCGGGTCGTCGTACTGGCGCGCGGCGAAAAGCAAGAGGAAGGCCCGGTGGGCGATGTCTTTGCGCGCCCCCAAGCCGCCTACACTCGCACCTTGATGGCGGCGACGCCCAAGTTGGGCAGTGGCGCACCTGCTGCTGTGACACCCTCGCCCCCCGTTTTGGCGGTGGAAAACCTGTCGGTGCGCTATGCTGTCCGCCAGGGCGTTTTGCAAACCGCGCGGGCTGCGTTTCATGCCGTGACGGGGGTTTCATTGACCATCGGGCGGGGCGAGACGCTGGGTCTTGTGGGGGAATCCGGTTGCGGCAAATCCACGCTGGCCCGCGCAATCTTGCGGCTGGTCGAGCCTGCCGAGGGCCGGGTAAGCTTGGTCGGGCACGAACTGACCGGCCTGCCGCAAAGCAGCCTACGCCCCTTGCGACGCCATGCGCAGATTGTGGCGCAAGACCCTTTCGCCAGCCTGAACCCACGCTTGCCGGTGCATCAGCTGATCACCGAACCTGCGCTGATCCATGGTCAGATCACGCAAGACAAAACCCGCGCGTTTGCCTTGGAACTGCTGGCCAAGGTCGAGTTAGGCGCGGATGCACTGGATCGCTATCCGCATCAGTTTTCGGGCGGGCAAAGGCAGCGGCTGTCGATTGCGCGGGCGCTGTCGGCCCGCCCTGCGCTGATCATTGCGGATGAGGCGGTGTCAGCGCTGGACGTATCGGTTGCGCGGCAGATCACCGATCTGATGGCGCGCTTGCAGGCCGAAGAAGCGGTGTCTTTCCTGTTCATCAGCCATGACATCGCGGTGGTGGAACGCGTAAGTCACCGCATTGCGGTGATGTTTGGCGGCCAGATCGTTGAAACCGGCCCGACTGACCAGGTACTGTCCAACCCGGCGCACGCCTATACCCGGCATCTATTGTCTGCGGTTCCAATACCGGACCCGGCCAAACGGGATCGTTCCGTGCCCCTGACAAAAACACAGATCGCCCGCCCGACCCTCTTGTTACTAAAGGGACAGCAGCCTCAACGGCTCGTCATGGCCGAAATCACGTCAGGGCATTTTTGTGCCGTGCAGAGCGAAACCCACGTCACCTTTGCAAGGGCCCTTTCGGAATCGGGAACTAGACGTCCGGCAGAGTCAGATCACGCTGAAAAGGGGACTGCGCACGACGAGATCAAGGCCCCCAACAGTCTGAGCGAAATCGCCTAGCAATGGCGAAACTCGCCCCCCATGTCGGTCAGCGTCGGCGCGCCACTGCCGTCGTTTGCGACCGAGTGCCAGCGGATGTGGGTACCACGCTAGAATCGGATACTGATTCAGATGACGGCTGCACCAGTGTCATAGGTCTGCCACAGTCGGATCCCCCCAAAGACCGCTTTGGTGAAGCTGCACCGCAGCGCTTTGTCAGGAGCGACCGGCCGCAAAAGGGCCGGGTGCGTCGTTCTGGTGCAGGACCAAGCCCCCCTCCAATGGTTCCTCCCAGGCCCCTAACGTATGCGGGGGGGCGCAGCGCGGCATTCCGCTAGCGACAGGCAGTTTCACCGGGGAATCCAGGCGGAATCCACTTTGCGGAATCCATCGCAGTAAATTGATTTATTTCAATATCTTACAGAATCACGACCGTGGCATGCTGGATTCTTTTGCGGAATCCACCGAATCCACTTGGTGGAATCCATCTGACCAAATCCACCGAGCCAAATCCAGGCCACCGGGCGGGATTGAATGCGCAGCGAGGAGCGTCACAAGCGTCGCTGCGCACCTCGCGGGGCTGTGGTTTGCCCGATCGACCTGCCAGGAAAAATTGCCCATTCCGCGCAGCCGCGCGGGGTCAATCATCTCTTAAAAGAAGGGCTAGGCGATCGGTTTGGATGGTTCATTCTCAAGATGAGTGTTGCACAGCCGGACCGACCGGTTGGCTGCTTATCGTGGCACGCGGCGTCATACCATTTCTTGGCTGATACGGTACGTTCGCGCCCTGCCGTCTTCCTTCACCGAGGTCACGGTCAGCCCAAGTTTCTTGCCCAATGTTCCGGACATGAAGCCACGGATGCTGTGTGCTCTCCAGCCGGTGGCGGCACTGATCGCCTCGATTGTCGCGCCTTCCGGTGATTTCAG
Organism: Pseudomonadota bacterium; assembly: GCA_040386475.1. Taxonomy (GTDB): domain Bacteria; phylum Pseudomonadota; class Alphaproteobacteria; order Sphingomonadales; family Sphingomonadaceae; genus Alteraurantiacibacter. The sequence continues at coordinate 9,896 of JAZKFK010000004.1, forward strand.
CAGCGCGATCAGCTGCGCCTGTTTTGTCCCGGCGCGAACGACGGGGCGCACAGGCTTTACCTCAGTCGGATCGGCCACGTCGGCTTGCGTTGGCAGGTCCGGCGCGATCCCGATCGCGGCCAACCCGGCACGGGTCACCTTGAGCGTTGTGCCATGGCCATCGCCGGTCTCACGCCAAAGCGGCGCGCCTTTGCTGACATTGGCGTCAACTTCGTCCAGCAGGCCGCGTTCGATCATCTTGCCAACCGCGATCCTCGCGGCGGCACCATGCAACCCCTTGGGCAAGGGCGTGGCGATGTTGTCCGGGCGCTGGGCACCGGCGTTGAGGATGATGGTCTGGGTTTCAGTGAGTGTTGTCATGATGGTTCGTTTCTGCTGATAGTGGCTGACATGGATGGGGTCGGCACTCGGCGTCCGACATCGCGAAGCCCATTGCCCATCCCGGATGACGGCGCTGTAGTCTGTCGGGTTCTCGCGCTCATAAGGACGTCCTGTCAGTTGTTCGCGATGCGAAGGTGAATCGAGTCTGCCGCCAGCGTCGCTCTGACAAGGAGATTGATCAACGGAATAACACGCAATATCATTGCTTTGACGATATCGGGAGCAACAATGGACGGCATGAGCGAGCGCGAATATTCCAGCCATTCCGGCCTGCCGCGAGGGCCGATCCAGCACGCCAAACGTGGCGGCAGGCTGGTGTTTCATGCCGATGGTTCGATCAACGCGGCTGCATCCGACGCGCGCCGGGCAGAAATGACCGATCCCGACCAGAAACGCCGCTCACTCGGTGATGATGCGGCAATTCCGACTGGCGGCGGCGGTGGATCCGACAGCTGCTACACTTAAGGAATTTAAACGGTCCTTCCCGCACAGCCCATCCTCCGGAGCGCCCACCTGCGACCGTCATGGCGCAATTCGGTGACAGAACCGGGTTCAATGTCAATTGACCAGAACGCGGTTGGCGGCGTGCCCAGAACCAAGCATACAACTGACCGGATGACCGCAGCATGGGTGATTGCCACCACATGAACACCGCCGGTGACAACACGGTCCAGCCAGGCCGCCATGCGAAGCGTCAAATGATCGCGGCTTTCTCCACCGTGATCGCAAAACGCGGGGTCACTGACCCATCGCTGCAAAGCCTCGGGCGCTGACTGTGCGACCGCAACAATCTCCAGCCCCGCCCAGCGCCCATGATCGAGGTCGCGCAGGTCATCCTCGACCTGCGCCTCCAGACCCAAACGCTTCGCCATCTGCAGGCAGGCCATACTCGGGCTGCAAAGGCACTGTCTCCTACGCCAGGCCGGCTGTGCGCTAATTGCAAACTTGCCCTCTAACAGCGGATCGTCCGCAGGAAATGCCGCGGGCCGCGACGCGTCGGTCGCCCCGTGCGACACGAGTGTGAGAACAACTGTCATTTAGACCCCACTCAAGCCCGATTTCACGGTCGGGACGCGCCAAGAGATTGACTTCTGCTGGCATGACATGACACGCTGAAATCTTGAAGATCAGAAAGAAGCCGGTGAAAACCCGGCACGGTCGCGCCGCTGTATTCGCTCTTGCGAGAGTCAGACCTTTCTGGATCCGATCAACCCTGAACGGGACGCGAAATCCCAAGGAGACAGATATGACGCTGGCCCAGACCACAAACGTTGCCGTTGCCCCGCTGCCAATCCGCGAGGTTCTGCCGTGGGCCATGTTCGGCATTCTGATGCTGGCGTTCTTCATCTACTTCGTTGGTGCCGAACAGGGTGCAACGGCTGTGGTGCAGGGCGACACGATCCACGAATTCCTACATGATGGTCGTCACCTGCTCGGCTTTCCCTGCCACTGAGCGGAGGGGAACATGACGGGTGCGCTTTTGCTGCGCGGCATGATGGTTGGCGTTGCAGCCGGTCTCTGTGCTTATGTGTTCGCGACCATCTTCGGTGAGCCACAGATGGTCCTTGCGATCGCCTTCGAAGCCGCTGCGAGCAGCGACATGGACGCCGACATGCCTGTGATAAGCCGCAAAACGCAGGCCGGCCTCGGGCTGGCCATCGGACTTGGGGCATATGGAGCGGCCATCGGCGGCATCTTTGCGCTGGTTTTCGCATTGACCTACGGCAGGCTTTGCACACTTGCAGCCCGCGGCCTGTCGGCGCTGTTAGGAATGGCGGCCTTTGTGTCAACCGCACTGGTGCCACAGTTGAAATATCCCGCCAATCCACCGGCGGTGGGTCTGGAAGAAACCATCGCGGCACGCACGACCTTGTTCTTTCTAATGCTGGTCTTGTCGGTGATCTGCATGGTTCTGACGGCGCTTGTCGCGCGGCGCCTGTGGAGTGCGCGTGGCAGCTGGTCAGCCAGCATGATCGCGGGCGCGTTTTTTGTCGCTATGACCACGGTCAGTGTCATGGCGCTGCCGTCGGTGACCGAAATGCCCGAAGGTTTTGATCCCACGGTGATATGGAACTTCCGTATCTCTACGCTCGGAATTCACCTGATCCTTTGGGTCGTCATCGGTTTGGGGTTCGGCGCATGGACTGAGCGACTGTTGGAAGGGCCGCAGATCCGGCGGCCTGCTGTCGTCTGATCCGATCATGTGGCAAAGCGCCGGGATCACGGAGCCGGATGCCGCGCGCGGCCGCTAATGCTTGGCTGCGTGGTGCTTTTCGTCCTGCAGGCCGGAGCGGGCAGCGCGCATGTCTCACGCATGGGCAACGCCCAATCCGCCGGTGTTCCGATCAAAGAGATTACCCATGGCCAAATGCCGGTGATCTCCCGCTATGGGTCGGACATACTTGCGTTGGCTGCACGGCAACCTGCCAAGACGGACGACTTTCAGCGGGTGCTAAATTACACCCAAATCCAGAAGGCATATTGCCTGTGGGGGTTGGTTCCCGGCAGCATTTCGGACGAATCCAGCCCGTTCAATGCGTGTTCGCACGCCGATCTCGCGGGCATGCGCGAGCTGCTGCTGCGGATGACCGCCGACGGCGGAACGCCGGCCGCTGTCGATCTGGCGCGCCGGGTTGACGGCGACATGGTCATGTCGTCAACGGCGTTGGAGTTCTGCAACTACAGTGCCACCCCTTATGACACGGCGACGGTGGTGCGGCCTGTGCTGGCCGACATGGCAGGCCATCCCAGAACCGTCGCCAGCCTTGGCGGCTTGGCAGCACTGCTGGTCTTGGCCACGGCGCTATTCTTCCGCTGGTCAGCCAGAGCCGCAGTTCTTTGACCGCCCCGCAACAGGACCACAGGTTTGGCGGTGGGCCTGAGCCTGCGTTGCATGTTCCAGGGCATTTTGGCGAGTGGATGCAGGGCCGGCTTGGCCCCGATGGCCCGGTGGTTCTGATCACCCTGCCCTGCGCGCGCATGGGTGTTGCAGCGCGGCTTGATGTTCGCAGGCGGGACATGCGCGGGGCTGGTATCGACAGCCCGCATGGCGCTGCTGCGGCAGCCCGGCTAATCGCGGACCTCGGGCTTGATCTGCCGCATGGAATCAGATTGCAGGCTTACGCCGAGGCTGGTTTGGGCACCGGAGTTTCAACGGCCAGTCTGCTGGCACTGGCGCGGCTCGCCCGCTGGCGCGGTCCGGCATCTGTGCTGGCGCGGGCCTGTCTGCGGGCCGAGGGCGCGTCGGACCCGCTGATGTCGCATAGCCCGGCGCGGCTGTTGTGGGCCTCTCGCGAGGGGCGGGCGCTAGCGCGTCTGCCCGTCCTGCCCGCCCACGAGGTGATCGGCGGGTTTTATGGGCCACCGCAAGTGACCGACCCGGCTGACGGCGCCTTTCCTGATATCGCGGATCTTGTGGCCGCTTGGCGAGGGACGCGCGAACTTGCAGGCTTTGCGGCTCTGGCAGCCATGTCGGCGCAGCGGTGTTTGGACCTGCGCGGCCCGGCGCAGGATCCGACTGCCGGACTGGCCAACGGGCTGGGCGCGCTGGGATGGGTAATCGCGCATACCGGGGCCGCGCGCGGGTTGATCTTTGCGCCGGGCCGCGTGCCGGGCCATGCGGCACAGGCGTTGCGGGATGCGGGCTTGCGGAACGTTTTGCAGTTTAGCGGGGGACGGGCATGAGTTTTGCGGCGATGATGCTGGTTGCGATGGCAATCGACGCGGTGCTGGGCTGGCCGAACCGCCTTTACGCGCGCATCGGCCATCCGGTGACATGGATCGGAGCGTTGATCGGCGCGCTCGACCAGCGTTGGAACCCGACCGGCGACAGCCCCGCGCGGCGCAAGCTGGCTGGCGTTGCTGCGGCGCTGGTGGTGATCAGCGGGGCCGGGGGGTTGGCGTGGCTGGTGCAATCCGTCCTGCCGCAGGGCTGGCTTGGCATTGCGATTGGCGGAGTGTTGGCTTGGCCGTTGGTAGCAGTGCACTCTATGCACGACCATGTACTGGCAGTGGCGCGGCCTTTGGAGTCGAGCGATCTGGCGGGCGCGCGGTACGCCGTGTCGATGATCGTTGGGCGTGATCCCTCGCGGCTGGACGAAGCCGGGGTGGCGCGGGCGGCGCTGGAAAGTCTGGCGGAAAACACCTCTGACGGGATCGTGGCCCCCCTGTTCTGGGGCGTAGTGGCGGGGTTGCCAGGGATCGCGGCTTATAAAGCGATCAACACTCTCGATTCGATGATCGGCCACCGCACCCCGCGCCATCAGGCGTTTGGCTGGGCATCGGCGCGGATCGACGATGGGGTGAACCTGATCCCGGCGCGGCTGACCGGAGTGGTCTTTGCCGCCGTGTCTTCGCGGCCCCGCGCGGCGCTGGCCTGCATGGGGCGCGATGCCCGTCATCACCGATCCCCCAACGCCGGATGGCCAGAGGCGGCGATGGCGGGCGCGCTGGGGGTGCGGTTGTCGGGACCACGGATCTACGACGACCACATCGCGGATGAGCCTTGGGTCAATGCGGGCTGCCCCGACCCCTTGCCCCACGATCTGCGCCGCGGTTTGGCACTTTATCGCCGCGCGATGCTGGGGTGTGCCGCGTTGATCGGCGTGGTTGCGGCCAGCATTGCATGATTGCACAGCCCCGCTGCCGACAGTAACTTGCCGGCGTCTGGTGCTGCCCCCGCTTGGGGGTGGAGAATCGGGAACGCGGTGCAACCCCGCGACGTGCCCAACGCTGTAAGGTGGACGGGGCTGCAAGATGCCACTGGCCCCGTGCCGGGAAGGTGCGGCTTCGCGTGAAACCAAGTCAGAAGACCGGCCAGACACAACCGGGCTGCCCGATGGTCAACGGGCGGTCAGTGTCTGTGACAGGGGATTTGTCATGCAGCCACCCGTTACCCCCGCGCCTGCGGGCCCGTTCAGCCCAGCCGAACGGGCCGCCGTCTATCGCGCCATTGAGACGCGCCGCGACGTGCGCAGCCAGTTCACCGACCGGCCTGTTGATGACGCAACCCTGCTACGCCTGTTGGGGGCGGCGCACCACGCGCCTTCGGTCGGGTTGATGCAGCCGTGGAATTTCATCGTGATCCGCAGCGCAGAAATAAAGGTCCAGGTCCACGCCGCCTTTGACCGCGCCAATACCGAAGCCGCCGCGATGTTCGCGCCCGACCGGTCCGCGATTTACGCCTCGATCAAGCTGCAAGGCATCACCGACGCCCCGGTTAATCTGTGCATCACCTGCGACCGCAGCCGGGGTGGGCCGGTGGTGCTGGGCCGCACCCACAACCGCGACATGGACCTCTATTCGACGGTGTGCGCGGTGCAGAACCTGTGGCTTGCCGCGCGGGCCGAGGGCATCGGCGTCGGCTGGGTCAGCATCTTTCACGAGGCCGAAGTGCGCAACATCCTGCGCTTGCCCGACGCGGTGGTGCCGGTGGCCTATTTGTGTCTGGGCCATGTGGACACGCTGTATGAAGAACCAGAGTTGCAGGCACGCGGCTGGGCCACGCGGCTGCCGCTGGCCGATCTGATCTTTGCCGAACGCTGGGGGCAAACCGAGCCGGACGCATTTGCATGAACGCAGCACAAGATCACGGCGGCAACATCGACGCCGCCATCGCAAGGTTCGGGGCGGGCGACTGGTTGGATCTGTCCACCGGGATCAACCGGCGGGCCTTTCCGCTACCTGCTGTGTCCGATGCCGCGTGGCGCGGTCTGCCGACCCACAGCGCGCAGGCCGAGCTGGTTGCGGCGGCGGCAGCGGCTTGGGGGGCTGATCCGGGGCTGGCGGGCGTTGCACTGGGCGGCGCGCAGGCGGCGATCCAGCTGGTACCGCGATTGCGGCCTGCGGGGGCCGCGAGGGTGCTGCTGCCCACCTACAACGAGCACGCCGCCTGCCTGCGCGCCGAGCGCTGGGACGTGCAGGGCTGCGGCGCGCTGGACGATCTGGCAGGGGCCGATCTGGCAGTGGTGGTCAACCCCAACAACCCCGACGGACGGTGCTGGGGGGCGCAGGCGCTGATCGCGCTGGCCGGGCGCGTTGGGCTGTTGGTGGTGGACGAAAGCTTTGCAGATGCGCAGCCCGCACTGTCACTGCTGCCGCATCGCTGCCCCGTCAACCTGTTGATCCTGCGGTCCTTCGGCAAGTTCTACGGGCTGGCGGGCCTGCGGCTGGGCTTTGCCTTTGGTGCGCCTCCACTGATCGACGCCTTGACGCGGATGGCCGGGCCGTGGCCGGTGGCGGGGCCGGCGATCGAGATCGGGGCAGCGGCGCTCGTCGACACCGCTTGGGCCTGCGCGATGCGGGTGCAACTGACCGCCGACGCGCTGCGGGCCGACGCGCTGGCGCAGCAGGCTGGCTGGGCCTGTGTGGGCGGCACCCCGCTATTTCGGCTCTATGACACTCCCGATGCCGGAGCCGCGCGCGACCGGCTGGCGCGGCACCATATCTGGAGCCGGATCTTCCCCTACTCCGTCCGCTGGCTGCGCCTCGGACTGCCGGGGCCCGAGGACGAATGGCACCGCCTCGCAGCCGCCTTGACCTGAACCGCCGTCCCCGCCTAACGCGCCAGCGCCAGCAGCCCCGGCACATCCAGATGCGTCTCGACGTGATCGGCCAGCGCGTCTAGCGCCGCCTCGACTGACGCGCCGTGCGACCGCAGCGGGGCGGCAATCCCCAGAGCGTGCAGATAGGCCGCGCGGAACGCGTCCGACGCGAACAGCCCGTGCAGGTAGCTGCCGGTCACCCGGCCATCGGCGCTGACTGCCCCTTCGGCCCGGCCGTCGACATGGGCAAAGGGGCGCGTGCAATCGGGGCCGTCGGTGCGGCCGATGTGGATTTCATACCCCGCCACCGCCAGCCCGCTGCCGGCATGCACCGCCCGGACCCGCGCAAGGCGTTTGTCCGGCGTCATCACCGTTGCCACGTCCAGCAGGCCCAAACCCGGCGAGGACCCTGCGGCGCCCTCGATCCCGTCAGGGTCGTCGATCACCCGGCCCAGCATCTGATACCCGCCGCAAATGCCCAGCACATGCCCGCCGCGTCGCACATGCGCCGCCAGATCAATGTCCCAGCCCTGCGCCCGCAGATACGCCAGATCCCCCCGCGTCGATTTCGACCCCGGAATGATCACCAGCCGCGCCGCGGCCGGTATGGGTTGCCCCGCCTGCACCATCACCAGCCGCACGCCGGGTTCGGCCTTCAGCGGGTCCAGATCGTCAAAATTGGCGATGCGAGAAAGGGTCAAACAGGCGATCACCATGCCGTCGCTGGCGGGACCCGACGCGATGTCCAACGCATCCTCGGCTGGCAGCAGATGCGCCTGACCGAACCACGGCACCACGCCGAACCCGCGCCAGCCGGTGCGCTGCGCAATCATCGCATAACCGTCGTCGAACAGACGCGGATCACCCCGAAACTTGTTGATCGCAAACCCCGCGACCATCGCCGCATCCGCAGGATCAATCACCACTTGCGTGCCCACGATCTGCGCGATCACCCCGCCCCGGTCGATATCGCCCACCAGCACGACGGGCACATCCGCCGCCCGCGCAAACCCCATGTTGGCAATGTCGCCCGCCCGCAGATTGACCTCTGCCGGGCTGCCCGCCCCTTCGACGATCACCAGATCATACCCCGCCCGCAACCGCGCGAAACTGTCCAGCACCGCGTTCATCAGCGCGGGTTTCATCGCGCCGTAATCGCGCGCGCGCACCGTGGCCACCCGGCGGCCCTGCACGATCACCTGCGATCCCACATCGGTTTCAGGCTTCAGCAGCACCGGGTTCATGTCGGTCAGCGGCTCGATTCCGCAGGCCAGTGCCTGCAAGGCCTGCGCGCGGCCAATCTCGCCGCCGTCCACCGTCACGGCGGCGTTGTTGGACATGTTCTGCGGCTTGAAAGGGGCGACCGTCAGTCCGCGCCGCAGCGCCGCACGGCACAGCCCCGCCACCAGCATCGACTTGCCGACGTTGGACCCGCAGCCCTGGATCATCAATGCGGTCACGGGATCAGAACTCCACGCCCGGCTGGCCCTTGATGCCCGACCGGAACGGATGCTTGACCATGGTCATCTCGGTCACCAGATCGGCCGCCTCGATCAGCGCCTCCTTGGCGTTTCGCCCGGTCAGGCACACATGGGTCAGGGGCGGCTTTTCATCGCGCAGAAAGGTCAGCACCTCGTCCAGATCTAGATAGTCATAGCGCAGGGCGATGTTGATCTCGTCCAGCAGCACAAAGCGGATGTCAGGGTCGCGGATCAGATCCTTGGCCTTTTCCCAGCCCCGCCGCGCGGCTGCGATGTCACGCGCCTTGTCTTGGGTTTCCCAGGTAAAGCCTTCGCCCATCGCGTAGAACTGGCAGGTGTCGGCAAAGTTTTTCTCGATCAGCCGCCGCTCGCCGGTGTCCCACGCGCCCTTGATGAACTGCACCACGGCGCAGGGCATGCCGTGCGCGATGCAGCGCAGGATCATCCCGAACCCGGACGAGGATTTGCCTTTGCCCGTCCCGGTATGCACGATGACCAGCCCCTTTTCCCCCGCCTTGCCGGCCATCATCTTGTCGCGGGCGGCCTTGATCTTTGCCATCTTGACCGCATGACGGGCTAGATCGGCATCCCGGTCGGCCTCGGCAATTGTCGGGGGGGTGTCGCTGTCGTCCGTCATCCTGCCGGTCCTTTTCCTTGACTCTGCCCCTGCCTGTGTCACAGGTGTGGCAGTATTGCTGGTGCCTGTCGTAAGGCAGGCTAATAGGGAATGCGACAGGTTTTGCGGCACACGAGCCGGAACACCAAGCGCAGCCGCCCCCGCGACCGTGACCGGAAAGGTCTGTCCATGCCACTGGCCGTTCGGCTGGGAAGGCGGACAGAGCGCCGGAACCTTGGTGGTTCCGATATCCGCAAGCCGGGAGACCTGCCAGCGATCGAACTGAAACGCACGGACGGGGTGTTCCGTGACCTTCGGATGTGGGCGCGCGTCGCCCGCCCCGCAGGGTATACCCCGTTCAGGATATGGGGTTTGCCTGCTTTGACCGCGACACTTTACGTTTGCATGACCTGCCGGGCCGGACAGCCGCTGCCCGACGGCGAGGTAGCTCCCGGCGCGCATCTGATGGCGGCGCTGACGGAGGCGGGCGTGCCCGAGGGTGTGACTGTGCGCGGGGTGGAATGTCTGTCGGCCTGCGACCACGGCTGCACCGTCGCGGTCACCAAACCCGGCGGCTGGTCATATGTATATGGCCGCATGACCCCCGCCGATGCGCCAGAGATTCTGCGCGGAGTCGGGCTTTATGCCGCCACGGCCGACGGGCTTGTGCCATGGCGCGACCGCCCGGTGATTTTCCGCAAGCAATCCATCGCCCGCCTTCCCCCGCTGGAGTCCTGACCATGCCCGAACTGAACGCGCCCGACCTGACCAAGATCCCCGTCACCATCATCACGGGCTTTCTCGGCGCTGGAAAAACCACGCTGATACGCCACCTGATGCAAAATCCGCAGGGCAAGCGGCTGGCCATTCTGGTCAATGAATTCGGGGTATTGGGGGTCGATGGCGACATCCTGAAAAACTGTGCGGACGCGAATTGCCCGGTGGAAAACATCGTCGAGCTGGCCAACGGCTGCATCTGCTGCACCGTGGCCGACGACTTCATCCCCACGATCGAGGCGCTGATGGCCCTGCCGCATCGCCCCGACCATATCCTGATCGAAACCTCGGGGCTGGCCCTGCCGAAACCGCTGCTCAAGGCGTTCGACTGGCCGGCGATCCGGTCGCGCATCACGGTGGACGGGGTGATCGCGCTGGCCGATGCCGAGGCGGTGGCGGCGGGCCGCTTTGCCCCTGACGTGGCGGCGGTGGAAGCGCAGCGGCTGGCTGATGATGCCATCGACCATGAAACCCCGCTGTCCGAGGTGTTCGAGGATCAGATCGCCTGCGCCGACATCGTGCTGTTGTCCAAGGCCGATCTGGCGGGCGAGGCAGGACTTGCCACAGCCCGCGCGGTGATCGAAGCGGAAAGCCCGCGCCGCGTGCCGATCTTGCCGATGACCGATGGCATCATCGACCCCCGCGTGATCCTGGGCCTGCAAGCGGCGGCTGAAAACGATCTCGCCGCGCGCCCCAGCCACCACGATGGCGAGGATCACGAACATGACGATTTCGCCAGCGTGGTGATTGATCTGCCCGAAGTTGCCGATATCGACGCACTTGTGGCCCGCATCCAAGCCCTTGCCCGTGAACAGGACGTGCTGCGGGTAAAGGGGTATGTCGCGGTGGCAGGCAAACCGATGCGCCTGCTGGTGCAGGCGGTGGGCGAACGGGTTCGCCATCAGTTCGACCGCCCGTGGGGCACCGCGACGCGCGTCTCGCAGCTGGTGGTGATCGGCGAACAGCACGCAATCGACGCGGACGCCATTCGCCGCGTTCTGCTGGCCTGATCCCCCATCATGCACGTCGTATTTCGTGAAACCCATGGCTTGGATCAAACCGCAGCCCCGTATGATCCGGCGCAAGATCCGGCGGATCTGGTGGTGCTGTCGTATTCCGACAGCGACCTTGGGGCATTTGCGGCGGGTTGGCAGCGGGCTGCGGGCAAACTGCCGAGCACCCGGTTGCAGAACATCGTGGCGCTGAAGCATCCGGTGTCGGTGGACACTTATGTTGAGCGCACACTTTCCGGGGCAAAGGCGATCCTCATCCGGTTGATCGGGGGGGTGGCTTATTGGCCATATGGCATCGCGTCGGTGCAGGATCTGGCGCGGCGGCGCGGGATTGCGCTGGCCATCCTTCCCGGCGACGGGCAGGCAGACCCGGCACTTGATGCGGCGTCCACCCTGCCGGTCTCCACCCTGCGGCGGCTGCAAGAGCTGTGTGACGCGGGTGGCGCGGTCGCGGCGCAGGCAGCGCTGGCGCAGCTTAGCCTTGCGGCAGGGCTTTATGCCGGGCCGGTGGCGGGCGACAAGCGGGTGGCGCAGTTCGGATTTCACGACCCGGCGCTGGGGGTGACGGCGCAAATGCCCGCCAGCCAGACTGGCAACGTCCCGTTGGTGCTGATCAGCTTTTACCGCAGCTACCTGACTGCAGCCGACACCGCCCCGATAGACGCGCTGATTGCGGCATTCCGAGCGCGGGGCTTTGCGGCCTGCGGAGTGTTCGCGCCCTCGCTCAAGGTGCCGGGCTTTGCCGACTGGCTGCGCCCGCATCTGCTGGCTACCCCGCCCGTGGCCATCGTCAACGCCACCGCGTTTTCGGCGCGGGGTGATGACGGCAGCACGCCGTTTGATGCGGTCGATTGCCCGGTGTTTCAAGTGGCGCTGTCCACAGCGCGCAAACGGGATTGGACCGCCTCAGACCGCGGCCTTTCACCTGCGGATCTTGCAATGCATGTGGTGCTGCCAGAGGTAGACGGGCGGCTGTTTTCGGGGGTTGCGTCGTTCAAATCTGTGGCACCGCGCGATCCTGATCTGCAATTTTCGCGTTTTGCCCACCGGCCGGATTTGACGTTGGTCGATGCTATAGCCGACCGCGTAGAGGCGTGGCACCGGCTGGCCGCAACGCCCGCCGCTGACCGCAAACTGGCCTTGATCCTGTCGACTTATCCGGGCCGGGCTCATCAAATGGCCCATGCGGTGGGGCTTGATGCGCTTGGCTCGACGGGCCAATTGCTGAGCGACCTTGCGGCTGCCGGTTACAGCACCGCTGTGGGTGGCGATCTGACGACGTTGCAGACGTCCCGGATGCGCTGGCCGCTGTCCGAATACATTGCAGCACTGACCGCCCTGCCCGCCCCCTTGGCCGAAGCCCTTCACGCAGCCTATGGGCCGCCCGAGGATGACCCGGCCTGCACAGACGGCGCGTTCCAGTTCGCGGCGCTGCACCGCGGGAATGCCCTAATCGCCCTGCAACCCGAACGCGGCGAGCCTGCCCAGCGCGATGCCCAGTATCACGACCTGGCGCGTACCCCGCGTCATGCCTACGTGGCGTTCTATTTGTGGCTTCAATCGCAGGGGCTGCACGCGATGCTGCACATGGGGGCGCATGGCACGCTGGAATGGCTTCCGGGAAAATCGGTGGCCCTATCGGGTGCGTGCTGGCCTGCCGCGCTGACGGGCGCGCTTCCTGTGATCTATCCGTTCATCGTAAACGACCCCGGCGAGGCGGCGCAAGCCAAGCGGCGGATCGGCGCGGTCACGCTGGGCCATCTGCCGCCACCGCAGATCCGTGCCGTGGTGCCGCCCGCCATGCAGCGGCTGGAACGGCTGTTGGACGAATATTCTACCGCCGACGGGCTCGATCCGGCCCGCCGCGACCGCCTGATCCGTGATATTCGGGCCGAGGCGCAGGGCACCGGCGTCTTAACCGACCTCGGCCTGCCCGCCACCGCCAGTCTGGCCGAGGCGGTCACCCGGATCGACCGCTTTGTCTGCGACATCAAGGAAAGCCAATTCGGCGAGGGGCTGCACGTGCTGGGGCGCGGGGTTTGCGGCGATGCCGAGCGTGAGGGCCTGATGACTGCGCTGGCGGGGCGAAGGGTCGCTCCTGGCCCGTCGGGGTCGCCTGCGCGCGGGCGGCGCGACGTGATGCCGACCGGGCGCAACATGTTCGCCGTCGATCCGCGCGCCGTGCCCTCGCAATCGGCCCATGCGCAGGGCGTCAAGCTCGCCGAAGAGCTGCTGCGCAAACACCTGCAAGACCACGGCGACTGGCCGCGCGGCCTGCTGGTCGATCTGTGGGGCAGTGCGACGATGCGCACGGCGGGCGAGGAATTCGCGATGGCCCTGCATCTGGCCGGGCTGGCCCCGGTGTGGGATGCGGGCTCGGGCCGGGTGTCGGGGGTGGAGGTGGTGCCGCTTGCGCTGCTGGGCCGCCCGCGCATCGACGTGACGCTGCGGGTGTCGGGGATGTTTCGCGATGTGTTTCCGGGGCTTGCGGCGCTGTTTGAAACCGGGGCCGCAGCACTGGCCGCGCGGGACGAGGCGGCAGCCGACAACCCCTATGCCACCCGCGCCGCACGGGTGTTCGGGCCGCGCCCGGGGCAGTATGGTTTGGGCATGGGCACCGCAATGGACGATTTCAGCGCCGAGTCGCGGGCAGCGGCGGGTGAGGCGTGGCTGGCGGCCTCTTCCTGGGCCATCGGCATCGATGGCGTCAGCCGCGACAACCGCGCTGGGCTGGAATCGCGGCTGCGCTGGGTGGATGCTTTTGTTCACGCGCAAGATCTGCCCGAAAGCGACGTGCTGATGGCCGCAGATTACGCCGCGCACGAGGCGGGCTTTGCCGCCGCACTTGCCCGGCTCGGGGCGGTGCAACCCGCCCTCTACCACCTCGATGCGACGCAATCCGACCGCCCCCGCGCCCGCACCCTGATCGAGGAAATCGCCCGCGTGGTGCGCGCCCGCGCCGCCAACCCCGCCTGGGCCGATGGCATGATGGCGTACGGCTACCGCGGCGCGGCCGAAATCGCGGCAACGCTGGATCACATGGCGGCTTTCGCGCATCTGGCGGGGGTTGTACCGGCGCATTTGTTCGACCTTTACCACGACGCCACGCTGGGCCGGCCCGAAGTGACGGACTTCATGCACCGCGCCAATCCGGGCGCACTGGCGGCGCTGCAAGACCTGTTCCGCCGCCTAGCCGAGGCGGGGCTGTGGACCACGCGGCGCAATTCGATCGCTGCCATGCTGGTGGCGCCGTGACCTGGCCTGCGACCGGGTCTGCGGGCTTCGTGGTCCAGGGCTGGTGCCCCGGCGCGCTGCGCCCGATGCTGTCGGGCGACGGGCTGGTGGTGCGCATCCGCCCCGATGCCGGGCGGTTGACCCGCGCTCAGGCGGCAGGCATCGCCGCCGCCGCCCGCCGCCATGGCAACGGCCTGATCGACTTGTCGTCGCGCGGCAATGTGCAACTGCGCGGCGTGACCGAGGCCAGCCATCCTGGCCTGATCCACGATTTGCGCGCGCTGGGACTGATCGACGCCGACCCGGCAGCCGAGGCCCGGCGCAACATTCTTGTCACGCCGTTCGCCGATGCCGCGACCGACGCGCTGGCGCGGGATCTGGCCACCGCGTTGGCTCAAGGCCCGGAACTGCCGGGCAAGTTCGGTTTTGCTGTTGACACCGGACCTGCGCCGATCCTGCTGGATAGCTCGTCCGACATCCGGCTGGAACGGGACGCAGCCGGCGGCCTGATCCTGCGCTGTGATGGCTTTCCGACCGGCACGCGGGTCACGCCGCACGATGCCGCACGGCGCGCAGTGGATCTGGCGCAGTGGTTCCTTTCGGCGGGCGGAGTGTCGGCGGGTCGGGGCCGGATGGCCGGCCTGATGGCGCGCGGGCTGCGCCCCGATGGCGCAGATACCGCCCCGGCCCCAGCCGCTCCGGCATGTGGTCCGGGACTGCACCCCATGGGCACGCTGGTCGGGTTAGAGTTCGGCCAGATGCAGGCCGAAACGCTGGCCGGACTGGCGGGGTTTGGCGATTTGCGCGTGACACCCTGGCGCATGCTGATGATCGAAGGTCTGACGGCGCTGCCCGATCTGCCCAGCTTGATCGTTGCGGCGGACGACCCGCGCCGCCGCGTGATCGCCTGCACCGGCGCGCCGGGCTGTTTGCAGGGCCAGGCTGCGGTGCGCCCGCTGGCGCGACGGCTGGCCGCACTGGTGCCGCCCGGAAAAACCTTGCACGTCGCAGGTTGCGCCAAGGGTTGCGCCCATCCGGCTGCGGCGGATATCACGCTGGTGGCAACGCCGCAGGGCTATGATCTGATCCGGCAAGGCTCGGCGCAGGGTGTGCCCGAGGTGCGCGGCCTTGGCGGCGACCGGATCGGGATGGAAGGGCTATTTCGATGATCCACACATATGAAACCGACGGCGCCGCGATCTATCTGCAATCGTTTGCCATCATACGCGCCGAGGCGGACCTTGCCCGCTTTACCCCCGAGGAAGAGGTGGTGGCGGTGCGCATGATCCACGCCGCGGGCATGGTCGGGCTGGAGCGGTTCGTACGCTTTTCCCCCGGCATGGCTATCGCAGCGCGCGCGGCACTCGAGGCGGGAGCGCCGATCCTGTGCGATGTGCGCATGGTCAGCGAGGGCATCACCCGCACCAGGCTGCCCGCCGACAACGCGGTGATCTGCACGCTGCAAGACCCCGCGGTGGCTCCATTGGCTGCGCGACTTGGCACTACCCGATCTGCGGCGGCGGTCGAGCTGTGGCGCCCGCACCTCGCGGGGGCCGTGGTCGCAATCGGCAACGCGCCGACGGCACTCTTTCACCTGCTGAACATGCTGAATGATCCCCACTGCCCGCACCCGGCAGCCATCATAGGCTGCCCGGTGGGATTTGTCGGGGCTGCGGAGTCCAAGGCGGCGCTGATGGCCGCCGCCCCCGCGCCCTCGGTGGTAGTCGAAGGCCGCCTCGGCGGATCGGCAATCACGGTGGCGGCGGTCAACGCGCTGGCAAGCCGGCGCGAATGACAACGGATCCCCGCAAGACGGCTGGCCACATCATCTGTGCCGGGCTTGGCCCCGGCGACCCCGACCTTTTGTCGGTGCGCTCTGATCGGGTGATCCGCGCTGCGGGCCACGTCGCCTATTTCCGCAAGGCGGGCAGGCAAGGTCAGGCGCGGCGCATGGTGGACGGCCTGTTGCGGGCGGATGCGGTTGAGTTGGCGATGGAATATCCCGTCACCACCGAACTGCCATTCGACAGCCCCGAATACATCCACCTGCTGGCCACGTTCTACGACGACTGGGCAGGGCGGTTACAGGCGATGGCAGCGGCGGGCACCGATGTGGTGGTGCTGTGCGAGGGGGATCCATTCTTTTACGGGTCGTTCATGCACCTTTATGTCCGGCTCAAGGATCTGGTTCCGGTCGAGGTGATCCCCGGCATCCCCGGCATGGTCGGTTGCTGGAACGCGGTCGGCGTGCCGATCACCTGGGGCGATGACGTGCTAACCGTGCTGATGGGCACCCTGCCCGAGGCCGATCTGGCCCGCCACATGCAGGGCACCGACGCGCTGGTGATCATGAAGACCGGACGCAACCTGCCTCGGGTGCGCCGCGCGCTGGCGCAGGCCGGGCGGCTGGACGACGCCTGGCTGGTGGAACGCGGCACGATGCCGGGCCAGCGCATCGCGCGGCTGGCAGAAATCGAGGCCGCCGATTGCCCGTATTTCGCCATCGTGCTGGTGCATGGCCAAGGTCGGCGGCCCATTGCGGGGGGCGAGGAATGACGGGTTGGGTCACCGTCGCAGGCCTTGGGCCGGGGGCGCACGCGCAGGTGACCCCCGAAGTCACGCTGGCGCTGGCCGAGGCGACCGACGTGGTGGGCTACATTCCTTATGTCGCGCGGGTGGCACCACGCGCCGGGCTGGTGTTGCACGCGTCCGACAACCGGGTGGAACTGGACCGGGCGGGCCTTGCGCTTGATCTGGCGGCGGTGGGACGGCGGGTGGTGATCGTTTCGTCGGGCGATCCGGGGGTGTTTGCGATGGCCTCTGCCCTGTTCGAAGCGCTCGAGGTGCGCGGCAACCCTGACGAGGCCGACATCCGCATCCTGCCCGGCATTACGGCAATGCTGGCGGCGGCGGCGCGGGCGGGTGCGCCGCTGGGCCATGATTTCTGCGCGATCAACCTCAGCGACAACCTGAAACCGCTGTCCGAGGTGGAACGTCGGGTACGTCACGCAGCCCTTGGCGGCTTTGCGATGGCGTTCTACAATCCGCGATCGAAATCCCGGCCGCACCAGTTTGCCCGCGTGCTCGACGTGCTGCGCGAAACTTGCGAGCCGGCTCGCCTGGTCCTGTTCGCCCGCGCGGTTTCAGCCCCCGACGAGGCCCTGACCACCGTTACCTTGGCCGAAGCCGTGCCCGAGATGGCCGACATGCGCACGGTCGTGATCGTCGGAAATGCCGCCACCCGCCGGGTCGGGCGCTGGATTTACACGCCCCGCTCGGTGCACGCATGACCCAGCCAGTTCATCACCTGCGCCACCGACACAAGCACTTGGCGCGGCGACAACACGGGCTGGTCAAAATTGGGCCGGTCGATCAGGATCACCGGCAGGCCCAGCGCGCGGGCGGCGATCAGCTTGGCCTCGGCCCCTGCGCCACCGGCGTTCTTGGCGATGACATGGCTGATCCGGTGAGCCCGCAGCAGATCAAGGTCTGCTGCAACGTCGAACGGGCCTCGCGCGACCACGGCTATGGCATCAGGCAACGGCAAAGGGCCGTCCGGCGCATCGACCAGCCGCAGCAGATAGTGGTGCTGCGGTTTGGCCGCAAACGCGGCCAGTGTCTGCTTGCCGATGGCCAGAAACACCCGTGCGGGGCGGTCCGGCAGCGCGGCGACAGCGGCAACATGATCGGGCACACAGGTCCAGTCATCGCCCGGGGCCGCTTGCCATGCGGGACGCTCCAGCGCCACCAGCGGCACGCGGGCCTGCGCGCAGGCGGCAATCGCGTTCTGGCTAATCTGCGCGGCAAACGGATGTGTTGCGTCGATCAGATGGCTGATCTGCTGATCGTGCAGGAATTGCGCCATCCCCGCCACACCGCCAAAGCCACCCGTCCGCACCGGGATCGGCTGATCCAGCGGGGCCGCCGTGCGCCCGGCATAGGAATAGACCGCATCGATGCCCGCACCTGCGAGCGCGCGGGCGAGGTGGCCCGCTTCGGTCGTGCCACCCAGCAAAAGGACGCGCGTCATGTCTGATCCTTGGTTGTCGATCATCGGTCTGGGCAGTGATGGACTGGCGGGCCTGTCGCTGGCAAGCCGTGACGCGCTGGCCGGCGCCGAGATCGTGTTCGGCGCGCCCAGGCATCTGGACCTCGTGCAGGCGGGGGCACGGGGGTGCGCGTGGCCCGTGCCGTTTGACCTCGCGCCCTTGTTGGCGCTGCGAGGGCGGCAGGTGGCGATGCTGGTGTCGGGCGATCCGTTCTGGTTCGGCGCGGGCGGGTCGGTGGCGGCGCATCTGACGCCGCAGGACTGGGTGGCCTACCCGGTCGCGGGCACGTTTTCGCTGGTGGCGGCCCGGCTGGGCTGGCGGCTGGAAGACACGCTGTGCCTTGGCCTGCACGCGGCCCCATTTTCGCGGCTCGCACCGCTGATGGCGCGCGGGGTGCTGGCGATCTGCACGCTCCGCGATGCGGCGGCCGTGGCGGAACTGGCGGGTTGGCTGGCAGGCAACGGCTTTGAGGGCGTGCAGATGACCGTGTGCGAGGCGATGGGCGGCCCAGCCGAACGGGTGCGCGAGGGGGCCAGCTGGACCGACATCGCAGCTCCGGTTGCAGTGGCGCTGGATGGCTGCGCTTTGCCACGCGACGCAGGTCTATCGCGCGCCAGTGGTCTGCCCGATGACGCCTTTGCCCACGACGGCCAGATCACCAAACGCCCGGTAAGGGCGCTGACGTTGTCGGCACTGGCCCCCAGACCGGGGCAGATGCTATGGGACATCGGAGCGGGTTCGGGCTCTATCGCGGTGGAATGGTGCCTCGCAGGCGGGTGCGCCGTGGCGATTGAACAGCGGACCGATCGCTGCGCCAACATCCGCCGCAACGCCGACGCCTTTGGGTTGGCGCATCGGCTGTCGGTCGTGCAGGGCAAGGCGCCCGCCGCACTGGCCGATCTGCCCGACCCGGATGCGGTGTTCATCGGCGGAGGGGGCGACGCTGGCCTGCACGACGCAGTGTGGTCGATGCTGCCCGACGGCGCCCGGCTGATCGCCAACGCCGTGACGCTTGAGGGCGAGGCGGTGCTGGCTGCGCGCCACACCCGGCACGGCGGCGGCCTACTGCGGATTGATCTGGCCGAGGCTGTGCCGCTGGGGGCCTTCAGGGGCTGGCAAGCAGCGCGCCCGATCGTGCAATGGAGTGTGACGGCATGAAAGTCGCTGGATTAGGATTTCGCGACGGCGCGCCGCTGGTGGCGCTGCGTGCTGCGTTAGGGCTGGTCGAACAGGCGGGCGGGCCAGCCTCAGCGCTAGCGACAGTGACAAGCAAAGCCGGGGCCGCAGCATTAAACGATCTGGCTATCGAACGCGGTCTGGTAGTGCTGGCAGTGCCAGTGGCCGGTGTTCCAACCCCAACCCGGTCGTCCCGCGTACGGGCGCTGTTCGGCACCGGATCGGTGGCGGAGGCGGCAGCACTCGCCGCTGCCGGCCCCGGCGCCAGGCTGATTGTCGGACGCGTCACCTCACCTGACGGCATGGCAACCTGTGCCATGGCCCTGAGCAACGGATCCCACCCATGACCGTGCATTTCATCGGCGCAGGCCCCGGCGCGGCCGATCTGATCACCCTGCGCGGCCGCGATCTGATCGCGGCCTGCCCTGTCTGCCTTTATGCCGGCAGCTTGGTGCCCGACGCGCTGCTAGCGCATTGCCCGCCCGGCGCGCGGATCGTGAACACGGCCTCGCTTAGCCTAGATGAGATCATCACGGAAATCGCAGCAGCCCATGCGCAGGGTCAGGACGTGGCGCGGCTGCACTCGGGCGATCTGTCGATCTGGTCGGCGATGGGCGAACAGTTGCGCCGCCTGCGCGCGCTGGGCATCCCGTTTGACGTGACGCCCGGCGTGCCGGCCTTTGCCGCCGCCGCCGCCGCGTTGCAGGCCGAACTGACCCTGCCGGGCGTGGCGCAATCGCTGGTTTTGACCCGCACCTCGGGGCGCGCGTCTACCATGCCCGAGGCCGAGAGCCTTGAGAATTTCGCCGCCACCGGGGCCACGCTGGCGATCCATCTATCGGTGCATATGCTGGACGAGGTGACGGCACGACTGACCCCACACTACGGGGCCGATTGCCCGGTGGCGGTCGTGTTTCGCGCATCATGGCTGGACCAGCGGGTCGTTCGCGCCACGCTGGCCACACTGGACCCTGCAATCGGGGTGGGCGAGCGGACCGCGCTGATCCTGGTGGGCCACGCGCTGGCGGCGACCGGGTTCGACGAAAGCCGCCTTTACGCGGGGGATTACGACCGCCGCTATCGCCCAGTGGGCACCGATCCGCGGTTTCCCGAATGACGCGCGCCACATCCCCCCATATGCCACCCGGATTGCTGATCTCGGCCCCCGCCTCTGGCACCGGCAAGACGACCGTCGCGCTGGGGCTGCTCGCGGCATTTCGCGCCCAAGGGCTGCGAGTGCAGCCGTTCAAAAGCGGGCCGGACTATATCGACCCCGCGTTTCACACGGCGGCGGCGGGGCGGGTGTCGATCAACCTTGACACGTGGGCGATGACGGCGGGCCAGATTGCACGGCAGGCGCAGGCGGGGCACGGCGCGGACTTGATCCTTGCCGAGGGGTCAATGGGTCTGTTCGACGGCGTGGCCCTGCCCGGCGAGGCGGGGTCGGGGGCGAGTGCCGACCTTGCCGCGCTGATGGGCTGGCCGGTGATCGTGGTGCTGGATGTGTCGGGTCAGGCGCAGACGGCGGCGGCGGTGGCCCTGGGGATGGCGCGGTTCCGGCCGGGGCTGCCGGTGGCTGGCGTGATCCTGAACAAGGTCGCCTCGCCCCGGCACGAGGCTTTGGTGCGCGCGGGCATGGCGCAGGCGGGCCTGACCGTACTGGGCGCGCTTCCGCGCAGCGCCAAGACCGCCCTGCCCGAACGACATCTGGGCCTGGTGCAGGCCGAGGAGTTGCCCGCGCTGGCGCAACTGCTGGCCGATGCCGCCGAGTTCGTGGCCGAGCATTGCGACCTGCCCGCCATCCTTGCCGCCGCGCGCACCGCCACCGCCCATGACGTGCCGGATGCCGCGCCGATCCGGGCCCCCGGCGACCGCATCGCCTTGGCGCGCGATGCCGCGTTTTCATTTGTTTATCCGCACGTGCTGGCGGATTGGCGGGCGCAGGGCGCGACACTGCTGCCGTTTTCACCATTGGCAGACGAAGGGCCGGATCCGTCTGCCACCACCTGCTGGCTGCCGGGAGGCTATCCCGAACTGCACAGCGGCAGGCTTGCCGCCTGCGACCGCTTTCGCAGCGGCCTGCGCAGCTTTGCCGAAACCCGGACCGTGCACGGCGAATGTGGGGGCTATATGGCGCTGGGAGAAGGCTTGGTCGCCGCTGACGGCACTTGCCACAGGATGGCGGGGCTCTTGGGGTTGGAAACCAGCTTTGCCAAGCGGCGGATGCATCTGGGCTATCGGTTGGCGCGCCTGCAGCAGCCTTTTGGCGGCTTTGCGGCGGGCAGTGCGCTGCGCGGGCACGAGTTTCACTATGCCAGCATCGTGGCGCAACCCGACGCGCCGCTGGCACATGTCACCGATGCCACCGGGGCCCCAGTGGCCGAAACCGGGTCGTGGCGACAAACGGAGGGCGGCTGCGTGACGGGCAGCTTTTTCCACCTGATCGCGCCCGCAAGCCCGCAGGCCGCAGCATGACCGGGGCTATGATCGAGACCAAGACCGGCTTTGTCTCGTTCGTGTCTGCCGGGCCGGGCGACCCGGACCTGCTGACGATCAAGGCGGCGCGGCTGTTGGCGCAGGCGGACGTGGTTTTGTTTGATGATCTGGCTTCGGGGCCGGTGCTGTCGCATGTCGGCCCGCAGACGGAACTGGTGGCCGTGGGCAAGCGCGCCGGGCGTGCGTCGCCAAAGCAGCACCACGTCAGCCGGTTGCTGGTCGATCACGCCCTGACCGGTGCGCGGGTGGTCCGACTGAAATCGGGCGATGCCGGGGTTTTCGGGCGGCTCGAGGAAGAAATCACCGCGCTGACCGCCGCTGGCATCGCCTTCGAAATCGTGCCGGGTGTGCCGTCGGCGTGCGCAGCGGCGGCAGCGGCGGGTATCCCGTTGACCCGGCGACTGACGGCGCGGCGGGTGCAGTTCATCACCGGGGCTGATGTGACGGGCGATCTTCCGCAGGCGATGAACTGGGCGGCGCTGGCGGATGCGACGGCGACCACGGTGGTGTTCATGGGCAAGCGCACCTTTCCGGCGCTGGCGGCTGCGTTGATGGACCATGGCCTTTCCCCCGACACCCCGGCCCTGCTGGCCCAGTCGGTGGGCCATGCCGACCAGACGCTGACCCGGTCCACCATCGCGGGCCTCGCCACGCAGCTGGCACTGGATACCGGCGGTCAACCGGGGCTGATCCTTTATGGTCCGTTGGCAGAACCATGACGCCCCCAAGCACGATTGACCTGTTCCTGATCGGCATCGGCACCGGCAACCCGGACCATGTGACGGCGCAGGCCGCATCGGCCATCGCCGCCGCTGACCTGATCCTCGTGCCGCTGAAGGGGGAGGACAAGGCAGACCTCGCCGGTTTGCGAATGACGATCTGCAAAAGCTGCATTACCAATCCAGCGACCCGGATCGAAACCTTCGATCTGCCCAGCCGCGACCCGGCAACGCCTGCGTATCTGGACCGTGTCAACGACTGGCACGACGCCATCGCCGCCATCTGGCATGACCGCATTGCCCGGCATCTGGCGGCCGGAGGCGGTCCTCGTATCGCACTGCTGGTCTGGGGGGATCCGTCGCTGTATGACAGCACACTGCGGATTGCAGCGCGCGTGGCACGGCACCAGCCGCTGCGCCTGACGGTCATCCCTGGCATTACCGCCATCCAGGCGCTGTGCGCGGCGCATGCGATCCCGCTGAACGACCTCGCCGCCCCGGTCCTGATCACCACAGCCCGCAACCTGCGCACCCTCGGCTGGCCTTCGGACGCAAAAACCCTAGTAGTGATGCTCGACAGTGGTGGCGCGTTCGATGCCATTGATCAGGCCGGCGTGATGATCTGGTGGGGAGCCTACCTCGGTTTGCCCGAAGAAATCCTAATCGCTGGTTTGCTGCCCGACGTGTCGGCGCAGATCATCTCCGCCAGATCCGAGGCACGCGCGCAGCACGGCTGGATCATGGACATTTACCTGCTGCGGCGGTCATGACAGCGGCCCGGCCCCGCGCACCAGCCTTCTCTCCGCCTTCGGCATCGAGCCGCCCGGATCGCCGGAGATCACCGAGGCGCTCTATGTCACCCGCGACGGTGCCGGGGTGAAGGCGCTGGCCCGGATCAGTTGGCAGGTCTCGCCCAGCCCCTATGTCGCGGACTATCTGGTGCAGGCGCAGTATCTGGGGGCCGCCGCGGGTGGTGCAGATGGCGGAGACCCCGACAGCGACCCCGACTGGGTGGACGTCGGGCGCTCCGAAGGCAGCAGCCTCGAGATCCGCGACATCACGCCCGGGACCTGGACGGTGCGGGTCAAGGCGCGCTCGGTGCTGGGCATCGCCTCGATCTGGCGCGCAACCACGCAGGAGATCCTCGGCCTCTCAACCCCACCCGCCGCCCTTTCCGGTCTCACCCTGCAGTCTGCGGGCGGGCTTGCCGTGCTCAAATGGGACCGGGTGACCGACATCGATGTGCGGATCGGCGGAGCAATCGTCATCCGCCACAGCAGTGCCGCACCCGCCTCCTGGGCCGCCAGCACCTCGATGGACCGGGTGGGCGGGGCGGAGGCCATCGCCGTGGTGCCGCTGAAGCCCGGCGCATATCTCCTGCGCGCTGAAGACAGCGGCGGCCGGCTTGGCCCCGTAGGAAGCGTGAGCACCGCGGCGGTGCAGGCGCTGGCCTTTGCCCCGCTCGATCTTCTGCAGGCCGACCCGGCGTTTGAGGGCAGCCACCAGAGTACCGTGGCCGCCGGCGGGGTGCTGACGCTGGGTGCGGCCCGACCCTTTGATGACTGGGCCGATCTTGATGCCATCCCGGATCTCGACTGGGAGGGCGGCGTGGCACCGGAGGGGCTGTTCACCGCCCTCAGCGGTCTCGACTTCGGCGCCCCGCGCCGGCTGCGGCTGCGCTCGGAGATCGCCCTGACCAGTCTCGGCGTTTTCGACCGTCTTGATGCCCGCAGCAACGGCATCGATGCCTGGCCGGATTTTGACGGCGCCACCGCCGGCACGGTCGATGTCGTGGTCGAGATCCGGCACAGCGATGACGACCCGGGCGCCTCGCCGCTCTGGTCCGACTGGGCCCGGATCGATGCCAGCGAGATCGCGGCGCGGGCGGTGCAGGCCCGCGCCGTGCTGCGCTCCGCCGATCCCGGCTGGACGCCGCGGGTGACGCAATTGCGACTGCATGCAGATGAGGTGGCCTGATGGCACAGACGACAAGCTTTGCGATTGCCAATGACAGCGGCATCGCGGTGCGGCTGCGGATCAACGAGGTGGTCGCCGCCCTCCTCTAGGCGATGGCCCCATGAACTTCCGGTTGTAAAAGTGCGGGGACACCATATTCTAACGGGAGATGCCGCAGAGACGGAGAATGAGTAATCGGGAGCCGCGTAGAGGGTGCTTATGTTAACCAAATCGAAAAGGACAGAGAGAATACGTCTCAAGGCATATACATGTCATCGGTCGATGGTTGATGCGCTCTGCCATCTTACGAGTTCTGCGGCGCTTGGATTAGTTCTTAGCGCCAGCTTGGGCAGCATGGCCAATGCAGATAGACTGAAAGATGATACATTTCTACTTGATTTCTATATTGGCTCACTCCGGTCCGACGCGGCACAAAGTTTGGGGCTAGGGGGCTATGAACTTGCCGATGGCACGCAGGTCAAACTTGACGAATGGTACAGCCCTCACTTTCCGGAACTCACGTTTTTAATGTTGACCCAAGTAAAACAGAATTTTGGGATCATGTGGGGCTTTAGCACAGGTGAAAAAGCACCCAAATATACCCTCTCTCCCGCAGTACACATCGGGGTCCTGGTGCAACATGAACTGACTGGAGATGGAATTCTGACTTTGAGTATGAGTGGTGCCGTCGGCGGTCGGCTCAGGGAACGCCCGTGCATTGCTGACTACGGTCTGATTGGTGGTGTTCAGAAAGTTAATTGCCGGCTAGCGGCTGGTATTTTACCTCCTGAAGAAACCCTCAAGAACCTGCTAAAAATTGACGGATCTTCTCAAATTCAAGTCAGTCTACAATATGAATTCCGATTCTAATTCATTTTATACTCAGCGGAGCAAGAGCACGGCTGATACTCACCTCGCCTCGACCGTGGAGAGCTTTCGAATAGCCACTTATAGTATCTGTTCGAGCGGTTATTAAAAGTTGGTTCGTGATCTGAATGGCATTGGATTTGATGAATTTGCTCCCGACGATGGCCGCGTAGCCACTTACAATCGGCGCCGCAAAGGATGTGCCATACAGTCCCGTGCTGTCCCCTGTAACGCCGACAACAAGAAAGCGGTCTTGGACTGTCTCATTGCTCCCAGAATAATTCGAATACCATGCGAGCGAAGCCGGCTTGCTCGTCATCCCATGGTCATCAAGAGCACCCACAAAAATTGCTGCCTGCTTTCCAATGAGGTCACGGTTCAAGTAATCAACCAAGCCGTCCGCAGTTGCACTCCCCACCGCCACAGCGT
This sequence comes from Pseudomonadota bacterium, assembly GCA_040386475.1. Taxonomy (GTDB): domain Bacteria; phylum Pseudomonadota; class Alphaproteobacteria; order Sphingomonadales; family Sphingomonadaceae; genus Alteraurantiacibacter. The sequence continues at coordinate 35,632 of JAZKFK010000004.1, forward strand.
CGTTTCCAGCAGCCTTCACCACAGCCGCTCTCCCGTCGGTCGCATACGCGATGATCGACGATTCGAGCTTGCTCCAAGAAATGCTCTCCTTTCCTTCTGCGGCCATCATCCCATAGCTCAGGTTCAGAACATCTCGACCCTTGCGAAGCTTGACAGCCCTATCGGCGCGAAAGTCTTGAGAAAAGATTTTCGCAGACGGAGCGACCATTGCGGCTTGAAGGCGGGTCCACTCGCCATGACGCATATACTCTTCATACGAGCGAACCTGACCGAAAAACCGCAGTGTTCCCGCAAAATCATCAACTACCGTAATTGAAGTACCTTTTCCCTTGTACCCGAGTCTCCAGGCGTCACCGGTTTCTGCGTGCATCCAAGTTCTTAGTTCCTGGGCGTGGCTGGCGAATGTGGTAACAATGAGCAGTCCGCCCATGATTGCAGCTGATCGCAGACATTGTGTGAGGGTCATGTGCTGTTCCCGAGTTCTGGCAGAGCGTGAGTAGCTTGATTCTAGCCCTCTTATTAGAGCCGCACTACGGCTTTTCTAGGATAGTTCAGACGAGCATCGAAGGTGCCCTCGAGCGGCCAGGCGGCAGAAAATTCAGTACGCCGCGGACGAGAACGGCTGAGCGTTCACAAGCTTGCTTGCAGCGGTGTCGGGAGCGAACATGCAGGGGTCAGAGCGTTGCCTCGGTGACATGACGACGATGCGAGCTTCGAACTTAGGCGGTTATGACCGACGCTCTGGTCAAACGAGCAGTGACCAAGTCAAGCGTCAAAGCTGAAATAGCACTGTCGGCCTTGTCTGTATTTCGGCGTCCTTCTGACCTCCACAGACCCGTTACGCGCTGCCTATCCGGGCCAAAGGTATGATTTTGCGGCACGGATCATCGCCGCTGTGGCCGGTGTAAAGGGACGACCTGGGACACTCATCAAGGAAATGGTTCGACTTACTTCTGGTTCGATTAAAGGCCGTTGCAGCAACTCCGGCAGCGTGACCGAGCATTCTGGCATGAAAGCGAACCCGATCCGCGCGAGAACCATGGCCTGTACCCAATCTTCTCGTTCTGATCGAAAACGCGCGTAAAGTGTCACGTTGTTCGCGGCACAGACCGCCATCACCATTTCCCGCATCTCGCAGGACAACCGGTCAACATAGGGTTCGTTGGACAGATCGCTAAGTCGTATAGCGTTTAAGGTTGCAAGGTGATGTTCTGGTGGAAAAATGACAACGTACCTCTCGCTGTACAGATCCTGCCGTCTGAACTCTGTTCGGTCATCGTTCATGGGATTTATGACAGCGAGATCAAGCTCGCCGCGTTCCAGTTGTCGTTTGAGCTCATCTGCACTGGCTTCTGTGACTGCGACCTCAACGCCGTGGTTGTCGGCCTGAAACTTGGCCAAGAAGCGTGACAGGCGCATCGGTCCGACAGTGGACATCACCCCAAGCCGGATTGGCACATTCTTGAGAAGTCGAAAATCGTCGGCAATCGCCCGTGTTGCCTCGGCCTCCTTCAAGATGAGCTGCAGATGCGGCAGCAAGTTCTGGCCGAAATCACTGAGCAGAACTCCTTTGCCCTCACGATGAAACAGCTGTGCCCCCAGCTCTGCCTCCAGGGTCCGAATGGCTTTTGTGAGCGCTGGTTGGGAGACGTTGCACTGTGCCGCGGCTTTGGTGAAATTCAGCTGCCTCGCCGCGGCCAGAACGTATCTTATTTGGAACATCTCCATCGTCGATCCCCCTGTCACAGAGTCCTTCGCAGGCAGCATACCACTGCCTGCGATAACTTTGGGCTATGGATCTATCGCCACTCGGTCGTTCCCTTGGTGGCGTCAGGCGCGCAAGATAACCCATCTTCCCACACGAAAGGACCCAGGAAATGTCTGTCTTTATGGTGGAACGTGATCTCAAGGGCATCAGCATGGAGGCGTTGGGTGGAGCCCAGCGGGCAGCGATCAGCAAGGCAGAGCAGATGTCCTTAGCGGGCGTCCCGGTCCGTTACATCCGATCGACCTTCGCTCCCGAAGATGGTCGCTGCATGTGCCTGTTCGATGCAACTTCCGACGCCGATGTAAAGCGGTTGAATGACGAGGCGGGGTTGCCCTACAGCCGGGTGGTCCCCGCCCTGGATCTGACACCGTAAGCGGGCAGACGGAACAACCTTCTGAGAGAAATCAAAGACGGGAGATGTCAGCGATGCGTAGCCAGCAACACATTCTGGACGCCATCGGCAACACGCCCTTGATTGAAATGCGGCGGATTGTTCCGCCTGGCAGCGCTCGGATCGTGGCCAAGCTGGAATCGGCCAATCCGACCGGAAGCATGAAGGATCGGTTGGCACGCATGATCGTGCAGCGGGCGGCCGCATCGGGCCGCCTGCAGCCTGGTGGCACCGTGGTCGAATATACTGCCGGCACCACCGGAATTTCGCTGGCTCTGGTGGCAAGCGCGCTTGGCTACAAAACCCATTTCGCGTTTTCCGATGCGTTCAGCGAGGAGAAGCGCTTTGCGATGCTGGCTTACGGTGCCACGATCACCGATGTTCCCAGCGACAACAAAAAAATCACCAAAGAGCTGATTCAGGCGATGATTGCCAAGGCAAGTCATATCAGTCAGAAGCCGGGCCATTGGTGGGCCGATCAGCTGAACAACACCGATGGAGCCGATGGATATGCAGGCTTGGGCGACGAGATCTGGCAGCAGACTGCAGGTCAAGTTGATGCGTTGGTCCATACGGTCAGCACCGCGCATTCGCTGCATGGGATGAGCCGGGCGCTGCGTCGGCATTATCCCGCCTTGCCAGTCTACGCGGTGGAGCCAGCCGAATCTGCGGTGCTGTCCGGCCAACCACCGGGATCGCACAAGATCGAAGGCATTGGTCTTGGGTTTCTGCCGCCACTCTGGCACCCTGAAGAGGTGACCGACATCGTGACCGTCTCGACTGAGGACGCCAAAGCGATGGCCCGCCGTCTGGCCCGCGACGAGGCGATATTTGCTGGCACATCGACGGGGGCGAATATGGTGGCGGCGCTGGGCATTGCGGCACGCCTGGGACCGGGAAAGACGGTTGCGACCCTGATCATCGATTCCGGACTGCGCTACCTCAGCACCGATGTGTTCCGCAGCCCGGCATAGCCTGCGGTAAGGCCAGATTTGTGATATGTGCGTCATGTGTGTTCTGGCCCCGATCGCGATTTTGGAGGATGGCATGCAGTCCAGCGTCATTGATCTGATCGGCAATACCCCCTTGGTTCCGCTGCGTCGGCTGGTGCCACAGGGCCACGCCCGGGTGCTGATCAAACTGGAATCAGCCAATCCCACTGCTAGCATGAAAGACCGCGCGGCCCTGGCGATCGTCAGCCGCGCGGCGCAGGCGGCGCGGTTGCAGCCCGGCGATACCATTGTCGAATGCACCAGCGGCAGCACCGGAACCTCGCTGGCCAGTGTCGCGGTGGCACTGGGCTACAAATGCCTGCTGGTGTCCTCGGATGCGTTCAGCGCCGAAAAGCTGTCGCATATGCAAGCGCTTGGGGCTGACCTCGAACTCCTGCGCAGCGACAACAAGAAGATCACCGTCGAACTGGTGACCGCCCTGATCGAGACCTCGCGACAGCTCAGCCAGCAGCCCGGTCATTTCTGGGCGGATCAGTTCAACAATGCCGACGTTCTGACCGGCTATGCGGCGCTGGGTGATGAGATCTGGACCCAAACCGACGGGCGCATCGACGCCTTTGTGCAGGGGGTGGGGACCGGCGGCTCCCTGCGCGGCACCGCCGAGGCGCTGCGCCTGCATGACTCCGTGATAAGGATCGTCGCGGTCGAACCTGCAGAGTCGCCTGTTCTGTCGGGCGGTGGACCGGGCGCCAACCTGATCGAAGGCATCGGCATGGGCTATGTCGTGCCGCTTTGGAAACCCGGTCTTGCAGATGAGATCATTGCGGTGACGGCAGCCGATGCCATGGCGATGTCGCGCCGACTGGCCCGCGAAGAAGGGTTGTTCGGCGGCGCGTCATCGGGGGCGAATGTCGTCGCAGCGCTTCGGCTGGCCGAAAAGCTGGGGTCAGAGGCGACCATCGTCACGCTGATGTGCGACAACGGCCTCAAGTATCTCAGCACCGAGGTTTATAAGACCCATTGACCCACGGATGCATGGACCGGCGTTTCTGCTCAACGACAGTCTGGAAGGTTCAGCAATCTTGCCATGGCGTCACCGTGTCGCTTTGCCAGCCAGCTCGGTGCAGGAGCGGGACGTCATCGGCGAAGTCGGCGTATCCCAGACAAAGATAGCCGGTGAAAACCCAGCTCTGCGGGACATCGAACAGTGACTGGATGGCAAAGGGATCGAGGATCGACACCCAACCCAGCCCAATATTTGCGGCCCGGGCCGCCAACCAGAGCGTATGGATTGCCATAGCCGTTGAAAATTGTAGAGTTTCCGGCATGGTCTGCCGCCCCAGTCCGCGTCCTTCGGTCGGCGCGGTCTCGGTAAACACGGCAAGCTGCAACTGGGCCTCGCGCAGGCCCGCCAGTTTCAGCCGGGCATAGTCCGCACGGGTCGCATCTTCATAGCCCGCCGCCGCTTGGCGGTTGCAGGTTTCGAAAATGCCCTGCACCTGCGCGCGCAATCCCTGGTCCCTGACGCGCAAGACCCGCCACGGACGCGAGTTGCCGACTGAAGGCGCCCGATCCATCGCAGCCCGCAGACGGTCAATGACAGATTCAGCAATGGGATCTGCGCGGAAGTGCCGGACATCCCGCCGCCAGCGCAAAATCTCCTCTAAGGTACCAGCTTGTTCTGGCGAAAATTCCATCCTGCCTCCCTTGGAAAAACCCGACCTGACGTCTGCCCGCCGAAATCAATCTGCGAGAGCGCAGCGGCGGTTTGTCAGCCGCGCCCGCGATATGTCGGCACGCCCTGATCGGGGATCCACAGGTTCTGCGGGGAGGGTCCGGTCTGGTAGAACACGTCAATCGGAATGCCGCCGCGCGGATACCAGTAGCCGCCGATGCGCAGCCATTCGGGGTCTAGCAGGTCGACCAGCCGCCTGCCGATCGAGACCGTGCAATCCTCGTGGAACGCGCCATGATTGCGGAAAGACCCGAGATACAGCTTCAGCGATTTGCTTTCTACCAACCACAGCCCAGGCACATAGTCGATCACCAGATGCGCGAAATCCGGCTGGCCGGTCATCGGGCAGAGCGAGGTGAACTCGGGCGCGGTGAAACGGACGCAATAAGTTGTGCCCGCCTGTGGGTTTGCCACCTTTTCCAGCACCGCAGCCTGGGGGCTTTGCGGCAGCGCGGTGGCACTGCCAAGCTGTTGCAGATCCTTGTAGATATCAGTCATGTCGATCTCCCTCGCGGTCAGACGCCGCGTTTGTTGCCCCACAGCAGAACGTGCAGTTGCGGCAGCACATGGGCGGCAAACCAGCGGTCGGCCATCACCAAGTCCACCAGCCAGCCCATGCGCTGCAAAATACCGTCGGTGTCGATAAAGGCGTCGTCATCCTGCGGCCCCGGCGGGGTGTGATTGCCCGGTTGCAGATAGACCGGCAGGCCCGGAAACCGCGTGGCCGCATCACGGGCATAGGCATAATCTTCTGCATCGAACACCACGAATTTCAGCACGATTTGCGGCCCTGCGACGGCGGACTCCACACAGGCCCGCAGTGCCGCCCAGTCGGTCGTCATTGCACTGGAGGGTGGTTTGGGGCTCAGCACCAAGACATCCAGATCGGCAAACCAATCGCGGCTGACCGAGCCCTGGGTTTCCAGGGCAAAGCGGTAGCCCTCTGCCTGCCCCTGCCGGATCAGCGGCCCCAAGGGCTGAATTGCCGGATTTCCCCCCGACAACGACACCATCAAGGGCTGGCCCCCCGACAGCGTGCGAACCTCATCAAGCACATCGTCAGTGCTCATCGCGCGCCAGTCGGCGCGAAAGCGGCTGTCCACGGCGTGCAGGCTGTCGCACCATGCACAGCGATAATCACAGCCGCCGGTGCGCACGAAGACAGTGGGTTGGCCGATCAACGCTCCCTCGCCCTGAATGGTCGGCCCGAAGATTTCAGAGATGCGGATTTCGTCTGCGACAGCATGAGTCATGGCCGGTATTCCGCCCAGGTCTTCGGCGTCTCGCTGACTCGCACCGCCACGGTTTCCGGCAGACGCGACTTGCACCAGTCATAAAAATGCTGCGCCAGAACTTCTGATGTCACCCCATCATGGCCAAGCACCTCGTTCAGGTGGCGATGATCAAAATGTTCGTCGATATAGCGCTTGAGCGGGGCAAGATCGTGGTAATCGCGCACGAAACCAAAGCCGTTCAGCTTGGCCGCCGCCAACTCCACTACCACGATGTAATTGTGGCCGTGCAGCCGAGCACATTGATGATCCACCGGCAACTGGCAGAGCTGATGCGAGGCGGAAAAGTGGAATTCCTTGGTGATGCGGAACATCAGACCGCCCCGCGCTTGACGGCTTCACGCCAGAAATCTGCATCGGCATAGACAGTAGGATCAGCAATGCCTGCCAGATCAAAGGCCTCGCGCCGCTCGACACAGGTGCCGCAACGCCCGCAATGGACTGCGCCCCCCTTGTAGCAGGACCAAGTCTGCGCAAAAGGCGTGCCGTGCCTTGCACCATCGGTGACTATGGCCGATTTCGGCACATTCACATAGGGCGCCAACAGCGCGATATCGGCATATCCGTCCAGCGCATGGCGTTGCATGGTCTGGAATGCGTCAATGAATCCGGGGCGGCAATCGGGGTAGATGAAATGATCGCCGCCATGCACTGCGGTGGCCACGGCATCCGCCCTGCGTGATGCAGCGACCCCGAAGGCGACGGCCAACATGATCGCATTGCGGTTCGGCACGACGGTGATGCGCATGCTCTCTTCGGCGTAATGCCCGTCGGGCACCGCCACATCATCGGTCAGAGCCGAGCCGGACAGGCTTTGGCCAATCGCGCGAATGTCGATGATCTGATGTGGCACGTTCAGGCGCGTCGCACAGACCGCCGCAAAGTCCAACTCTTTGCGGTGCCGCTGTCCGTAATCAAAAGATAGCAGCCCGAGCAGGTCGTGTTCGGCCGCGACCCTGTGGGCCAGCGAAACGGAGTCTAATCCGCCGGAGCAGATGACGATGGTTTTCATGCAAGTGTCCTTGTTTTAACCGGGTAGGCTGCGACCGGTAGTTCAGATTGCGGTCATACTGCCGCGACAACCGCATGAAAAGGGGGGATTGGCACTGTGTCCGCTCAAGATCAAAAGCATTCCGTCAAATAGCGTTTCGCCGGTTCGCAGGCTGTCGCGGGATCATCACCCCGCGCCAGGAATTGCGTTGTGTCGTCCACTGTGCACGCTGATCGTCAGCATGGAGATGGCTTGAAGGGCTTCAGTCCCACGAGCGGCGGCAAGGTCTTGACTGCCGCTCGGTGGCCAGATTGCCCTGACCGACATAAAGGTCACTTCTCCGCTGGCGACAGTGCGCGCTTGGCCAGTTCGATCAACTGCGACGGCCTGAATGGTTTCATCAGAAAATGCGTTACGCCAAAAAACTCTACGCTTTTGAGCAAATCATCAAGTCCACCCCCGCCAACCGGGAAATGCCGCCCGCCCCCGGTGATCAAAATAATGGGTGTGGCTGCATAAATCTTTCTGATCGCAAGTATGGTAGCCACGCCGTCCGTGTCGGGCATGAATAGATCACACACGACGAGATCAAACTCCGACGACATCACCTTGATCGCGTCATCCCCATTATCGACGTCCGTGACCTCAAACCCGTTCAGTGACAGGGCGGTGCTGACTGTTTGCCTCACCTCATTGTCGTCATCAATCACCAAAATCCGATGCAATGCTACCGTCTCCCATTACATGCACCCAGTCTCAGACCGACCGGTCGCGAGCAACACCATTAAAGCGCTCTTGAACGACCCAAACCATTGACGACTAGCTGGCGCGTGACCGAGGTCACTGCTGCAAATATTGCGACAATGTGCGACCAAGGGTTCCGGTCCATTCAGAAGCGACAACCCTGTCTTGTCTACAAATTCTTTTCGCCGATCGATGTCCATCGTGTGTTTCGCAACACACGCAAGACTCGATGCATAAAGCGGAATCTCGCCAAGGTCATCCTTGCAACGTCTCTACGCAGCAGTCAGGGTGAGCCTGTGCCTTTACAGGCCGACCTGGCAACGAAGGACGGCCGACGGCGCACCATCCGCTCGGTGCTTCTAGGAGGATCCACCATGAATGTGGCCGCAGAGAGTTTGTTTCTGTTCCATGCCGACCCGATGTGGATTTTCGATCTGAACACTCTGCGCTTTCTGGCCGTCAATAATGCTGCGGTCGCGAAGTACGGTTATTCGCGCGACGAGTTTCTCTCGATGACAATTGCCGATATTCGCCCTGAAGAAGATCGCATTGCGTTACAGGAAAATGTCGCTGCAATGACCGAGGGCCTGGACGAAGCGGGCGTGTGGCGACACTGCCTGAAATCTGGCAAGGTAATCCACGTCGACATCACGGGTCATACAATAGACTATGATGGACGGCCTGCCGAACTTATTGCAGCAAGGGACGTCTCCCGGCTTGTGGTCGCTGAACAGATCGCCAATGAGGCCCTTGTCCGCGAACAAATTGCACGGCGATCAAGCGACACCCTGGCACGTCAGTTTCAGATCATGTTCGACTCGGTGCCAGGTATTTACCTCGTGTTCTCGCCGCAGACCTTCGACGTTGTCGCAGTCAGTGACGCATATATCGCGTCGTGCGGTGGCCAACGCTCTATAATCGTCGGAAGCAATCTTTTTGACGTTCTGCCGGTGCCGGCGGAAGACATGACACATTCAAATCTGCGGCAATCCATTGAAATTGCTGTGTCTTCAGAAAAGGTGAATCTTCTTGATGTGCAAAGCTTTGTCATCCCCCGGCCCGATTCGCCGCTGGTAAAGGACCATCGCTACTGGGTAATGTCGAACACACCGGTTATCGGTCCTAACGGAAAGCTTCTTCACCTTATCCTGCGTATTCAGGATGTGACCGATGCAATCATAGCCGACGAGATCTTATCTGCCACGCAGAGCGTTTCATCAGTGAAACGCGCCAAGATCGACATGATCGCGCATACGCGCGAACTGAAATCCGACAATGTTCGCCTGACTGAACTGGCCTCACGTCTGCGCATCACCCAAAGGCTGCTCGGCACTGGAACCTGGGATTATGCCATCGCCGAGAACAGGCTAATTTGGTCGAGCAATGTCTACGACATGTATGGCCTCACGCCCGAGAGTTTCGGCCATAGTTTCAACGACTACTTGCAGTTAGTGCACCCGGACGATCGTACGGCGATGCGCGTCAACTTCGACTCCTTCATGGCCTCTGGCGATACGCACTTTGCTTTCGCCCACCAGATTCGACGTCCCGACGGCGAAATCGTTCACGTTCAAGGTGTCGCCGAGTTGACTGACTCACCCATGGGCGCACTCCTCAGGGGCGTGGTGCAGAACGTGACGGAGAGTGTGGCGGCCACTCGTGCTTTGGCACGGGCCAAAAGACTGCTTGAGATTGCGGGGACGTCCGCCAAATTCGGTGCGTGGAGCTACGACGTGTTGAAGAATAAATTGGAGTGGTCTGCCCAGACTGCGCGCATCCATGACGAGGCAGAAGGATTTTCCCCGACCATCTTAAAGGGTCTTCGCTACTATGCGCCAGAGTACAGACAGCACATAGAAACCCTGTTTAATGCATGTCTCGACCAGGGAAAGCCATTCGACGAGATTCTTGAAATCATCAGTGCCAAAGGCCGCAGACTTTGGGTGCGCGCCACAGGTGAGCCCGAAACGGATGAAAATGGCCGGACGATTGCCATTCAGGGGTCGTTTCAAGAGATCTCGGAATTGGTGACGGTCCGGAAACGGGCCGAGGAATCCGAAAAGCTGCTTGGAATTGCTGGCCGCGCGGTCAGGCTTGGCGGGTGGAGCGTGTCTCTGACTGACCAAAAGGTGTTCTGGACAGACGGGATTGCGGCCATCCACGAGCTGCCGCCGGGCACGATGCCGACGTTCGAAGGCGGCATCGATTTTTTTGCCCCCGAAGAAAGGGAGGCGGCACGTGCAGTGTTTGACGCCTGTGCCCTGCAAGGTATTCCGTTCGACAATGTGCGCGACATCATTACGGCCAAAGGAAACCGCGCCAAAGTCCGCTCTCTGGGCGTGCCGGTGCGGGATGGCGCCGGAAACATCATTGCCGTTCAAGGCGCGATGCAGGACGTCTCTGAACTGACCGCCGCACAGCAAAAGGCCGATGAGCTGAGTACCCGACTGGCCGAGACGCTCGAAAACATTGGCGATGCTTTCTTCACTCTCGATCGGGACTGGCAGTTCACGTATCTGAACGGCCGGGCAGAGAGCTTGCTGGAACGGCGACGGGACCAACTGATCGGTCGCAAGGTCTTTGACGTATTTCCCGAAGCGATCGGGACAGAGTCCGACACTCAATACAAAAGGGCCTTCGACACCGGCGAGACCGTGCGGTTCGAGCAGTTCTTTCCACCCCTGCAACGCACGTTTCGCGTCAACGCCCATCCTACGCCAGACGGACTTGCCGTCTATTTTTCCGATATCTCTGAGGAGCGTCGCCGCCAGAATGAATTGCGTCTGCTGAACGCTGCCGTGGCGCGCCTGAACGATATCGTCGTCATCACCGAAGCCGGGGATTTAAGCGCACCGCACAGCCCCAAGATCGTCTATGTCAACGACGCCTTCGAGCGCCGCACCGGATTTACGCGCGAAGAAACCGTCGGTCAGACACCACGGATCCTGCAGGGCCCGAAGACCCAACGGTCCGAGCTGAATCGCATTCGCAGCGCCCTCGAAGCCAAACTGCCGGTCAGCGCCGAAGTCATAAACTACACCAAATCCGGTCAGGAATATTGGCTGGAAATCGACATCGTGCCGATTGCCAATGAGGGCGGACCGGTCACGCATTTTGTTGCAATTGAACGCGACATCACAGGCCGACGGAAGGTCGAAGAAACGCTTCGGGTCTCTGAAACTCGCTTCCGCCTGATTGCCCGCGCGACAGGAAACGCGGTCTGGGAATGGGACACCGCTGGCGAGCAAGAGTGGTGGAGCGACGGTCTGGCCGAGGTTTTTGGCTATGCGTCCGATACCAACAAATTGCCGGATGTCTGGCGTGCAAATGTTCATCCTGAGGACAAGCCCCGGATCGACGAGGCATGGGGTCGACTGTTGTCTGGTCAGGCGGACGGGATGCACGAGGTTTATCGATTCCGCCGGGCCGATGGCACATGGGCCACTGTCGAAGACCGCGCTTTCGCGATTCACGATGACGAGGGGCAGGCGTTGCGGGTCCTCGGAAGCATGGCTGACATCACGGACCGGCATCAGCTGGAAGAGCAGCTTCGACAATCCCAAAAGCTTGAGGCTGTGGGGCACCTGACCGGTGGTGTCGCGCATGACTTCAACAACTTGCTAATGGTCATCATTGGCAACAGCGAGTTCATTCAGGACGCACTCACCGCCGATCATCCGCTTCGGCATTTCGTCGACATGATCGCCCAGGCCGCAGATCGCGCCACCGAACTGACCAGCCGCCTCCTCGCATTTTCGCGCAAGCAGCCGCTTCAACCGCGGGTGACCGACCTGAATGGGGTGATTGAGGGTGTTGAAGGCATGTTGCACCGCACCTTGGGAGAAGACATCAACATCGCTGTCACCCCCGCCGAAAACCTGTGGCGGACAGAGGTGGACCCCGGTCAATTTGAAACCGCCCTGCTGAACCTCGCGGTCAATTCACGCGATGCGATGCCAAACGGCGGCGCTTTGACCATAGAAACGGCCAACGCAGTGCTGGACGACAGCTACGTCGCAACCGAGCCTGGTCTGATGGCCGGACCATACGTCCTTGTCGCGATTAGCGACACCGGCATAGGAATTCCCCACGATCAGATCGGCCATGTATTCGAGCCGTTCTTCACGACCAAATCCGTTGGCAAGGGAACGGGTCTAGGCTTAAGCATGGTCTACGGTTTCGTCAAACAGACCGGCGGCCACATCCGGATCTATTCCGAACCGAACGAAGGCACGACGGTCAAACTCTATTTTCCACGGTTTTCCGGCGAGCAACAATCATCAGACACGGTCTCCTTCGAGGGCTCTGAGCAGCGCGGACAGGAAACCATCCTGGTGGTCGAGGATGACAAACTGATCCTCCAACAACTGACGAAGCAATTGGTCGGATTGGGATATAAAGTGATCTCCGCTTCGGACGGGCCAACTGCTTTGGCCGTGCTGCTTGCGCGTTCGGACATCGACCTGCTGTTCACCGATATCGTTCTTCCAGGAGGAATGAACGGTCGCCAGATCGCCGATGCAGCAAGAAAAATGCAGCCTGGATTGAGGGTGCTTTACACCTCTGGCTATTCACAAAATGCAATCGTCCATCACGGTCGGGTCGACGCAGGGGTGGAGTTGTTGAGCAAGCCCTACCGACGATCCGACCTTGCAGCAAAGGTGCGGAAGGTCTTAGATAGCTGAGTAACGGACCGATTTAGCTCCCTAACAATGATTAGGGTCAGGACCCATTGAACTTGCCCTTGCGGCATGATTCAGGCTCCGCAAGG
>JAZKFK010000005.1:0-5100 GCA_040386475.1 Pseudomonadota bacterium
GCGATTTCCTGCGCCACCAGCGCGCGGCCCGATGCCACCACGTATTCGATGATATCGAGCGTGCGGGTGGCGGATTTGACTTGCGAATTGGGCGCGGCTGATGGGTCCAGCATGGTCAGGTTATCCGGCTATCGGCGATGTCGGCCCCGGCACGCAAGGCAGCCAGCTTCTTCCACGCCACCAGCGGGTCGATCTTGCCGTAACCGGCGAAAGTGCCGAAGCCGCAATCGCTGCTGGCGATCACCCGATCCTTGCCGACGATAGCGGCGAAGCGTTCGATCCGCTGGGCGATCAGCTCGGGCGTTTCGAGATAGTTGGAGCAACTGTCGATGAAGCCGGGCGCCAGCACCTTGCCGTCCAACTTGCCCGCCTCGGCGGCATCGCGCCACACGATCCATTCGTGCTCGTGCCGCGGGTTGGCGTGCTCGAACAGGATGGTGGCAGGGCGGGCGGCCAGCACCACGTCGATGATCCGTTCCAGCGGAATGTCGAAATCGTGCGGACCTTCGTAATTGCCCCAGCACACATGCATGCGCATCTGTTCGGGCGCGATATCGGCAGTCGCTTCGTTCAGCGCATCCACATTGGCACGGATGGTGGCGAGGAACTGGTCCTCGGTCATGTCCTGGTAGCCGGTGTGGCGGCTCATCGCCAGATCGGGGCAATCGAACTGCACGGCGAACCCGGCCTCGGCGATGGCCGTGTATTCGGGCCGCATCGCGGTGACCAGGTCGGCCAGATAGGCCTCGTGGCTGGGGTAATACTGGTTGGGCTGGAAAGCGGTGATCAGGCCCGGCGAAGCGGTGTTGAGGAAGGCCTTGACCCCGTCTCCATGCCTTTCAAGCGCGTTCTGGAACCGGCGGATATCGTCATGCAGCGGTTGCAGGTTAACCAGCTCCACCTTGTCGATGGCGCTGGCGCGGGTGAATTCCTGCGCGCCCATGATGTGCGCCAGCTTCTTCGACAGTTCGGGCACGGCTGCCAGGTCCAGCGCGGGCTTGCGCGGTGAATGGCCGCCAAAGCCGGACAAGCGCTCGATGATGTAGGTGGAGTAGCCGACCTTGCCCAGCTCGCCATCCGAGACGATCGAGACGCCGTTCTCCACTTGCTTGCGCACGCATTCGTCCACGGCAGCCTGCACCACCTGGTCAAACTCGGCCTCATCGTAAGCGTCACCCTTGTCGCGGGCGAGGAGCAATGGAACAAGCTCCGGTCCGCGCGGAAGACTGCCGACGTGCGTGGTATCGATCATGAAAAAGGGCCCCTTTGGTCAAAGGTGGTCATTTCATATATGCGAAATCAGCGCAAGGATGAAAAGCTGGCCCGTCTACCGCGACCCCGATCAGTGCCCATTACGGCACAATCGCACAGCCTACGCTGGCGATCTTGCCGCCCTCAAGGTGGTAGTGGATGTACTGCCGCATCTCCTGCACCTGGCCTTTGGCGATGGGGAAGAACTGTTCCATGCCATGGGCATCCAGCACTTCGCGCGTCAGGTCGGCAAAGGCCTCGATGCGGATCACGCCCTCCACCGCGGCCAGCTCGTCCGAACCGGCGAACTTTTCGATGGCGATCGTCTCGGTCACGAACGAATGGAGGAAGCTGTAGAACGCCTTGAGCTGCTCGCGCGTGGTAATCTCGATGCCGAAGAAGGCCATCCGCGGCGTTTCGCTGTAGAAATCGAACACCGTGTCATAATCGCGCGCGTTGAAGGCCGCGGCATAACGTTCATAGTCTTCCCTGGTCATAGTCTGTTCCCCTGCCCGCTCCTTGGCTTGCGCGCGATCCTAACGATCGTTAGCATGGTGGCAACAAGAGGATGCGAGGCATGAGTGAAGCTGGGTTCGATTACATCGTCGTGGGCGGCGGCAGCGCAGGCTGCGTGATGGCCGCACGGCTGAGCGAGGACGGCACGGACAGCGTGCTGTTGCTGGAAGCCGGCGGCAGCGACGACCACCCCTATATCCAGATGCCACTGGGCTTCCTGCGCGCCATGACCAAGCCAGAGTTCAACTGGACTTACTGGACCGAAGAAGAACCGCACCTCAATGGCCGCCGCCTGCCGCTGCCGCGCGGCCGCGTGATGGGTGGATCGGGCAGCATCAACGGCATGTTCGCCATGCGCGGACATCCGGCGGATTATGACCAGTGGGCGCAAATGGGCGCGCGCGGCTGGTCCTATGCCGATTGCCTGCCGTACTTCCGCAAGCTGGAAGACAGCTGGCGCGGCGAGGGCCTGTATCACGGCAAGGGCGGCCCGGTGCGCATCCGGCCGATCGATTCGCCGCACGTGCTGCACGAGGAGATGATGGCCAGCGCGGCCAATGCCGGATTTGCCACCACCGATGATCTGAACGGCGCGGTGCCCGAAGGTTTCGCGCGCGGCGAGCAGAGCGTGGACGACAAGGGCCACCGCGTCAGTTCGGCCAGCGCCTATATCAAGCCCGCGCTGGGCCGCCGCAACCTGGACGTGCGGCAGCGCCAGCTGGTCACCCGCGTGGTGTTTGAAGGCAAGCGCGCCATTGGCGTGGAAGTCGATAGCCCTGATGGCCCCAAGCTGGTGCGCGCGCGCAAGGAAGTGATCTTGGCAGGCGGGGCCTACAACTCGCCGCACCTGCTGATGCTGTCGGGGATCGGCCCGGCCGAGCACCTGAAGGACCACGGCATCGCCGTGCTGCATGACAGCCCCGGCGTGGGCCGCAACCTGCAGGAACACCCCACCGCCAGCCTTGAATTCGACGCGAAGGAGCGCGTGACCTTCATCAGGCAATTGCGGTGGGACCGGCTGGCGCTGAACGCCGCGCGCTGGGCCTTGACCGGCAAGGGCACGATGGCCAGCCAGCTGAACAGTTGCAACGTGGTGGTGCGTACCGATCCCCGGCTTGACCGGCCCGACATGCAGATCATGGTCAACCCGATCCGCTTCGACGCGCAGACCTGGTTCCCCGGGATCAAGCCTGAACAGGACCACGTGTTCTGGGCTGGCATCGTCCAGCTACACCCCGAAAGCCGTGGCTGGGTGCAGCTGAAAAGCGCCGACCCGCGCGAGGTCGCGTCGGTCACGCTTAACATCATGTCGGAAGAAGCCGACCTGGCGCAGATGCGCCGGGCGATCCGCACCGCGCGCAAAATCTACCGCAGCGAGCCGATGGCCAGCCTCGTCGGAGCCGAGCGTCCGCCCTTCGCCGGGGCGGAGACTGACGATGAGCTGGACGCGCTGATCCGCGCCAGCTGCTACGTAGGCATGCACCCCGTGGGCACTTGCGCCATGGCACAAGGCGCGCGCAGCGTGGTGGACGAGGACTGCCGGGTCATCGGCGTGGCAGGCTTGCGCGTGGTCGATGCCAGCGTGATGCCCACCGTACCCGGCGGCAACACCGCCATTCCGGTGACGATGGTGGCCGAGAAGGTGGCCGATGCCATGCGCGGCCGCAAGCTGGCGCCCGCCGAGTTGCCGCAGCGCGAAGCCGTTCCGGCATGAGCCGCACGGCGCAGGAAGAGGCCAACCTGGCGCTGGTGAGGGACCTGTTCGCGCAGGTTCTGAACCCGATGGATTCGGGCGCGGTGGATCGCTTGGTGTCGCCGGACTACATCCAGCACAGCCAGCTGGCCCCGCCGGGGCGCGAGGCGCTGAAGGCGTTTCTCGACATGATCAGGGCCGAAACGCCTGAAGCCGTGCACGATGTGAAGCGCATGTTCGTCGATGGCGATCATGTGACCGTACATTACCATGTGCGGCGCTTTCCGGGCGACCTGGGTTGGGCGGTGATGGACATCTTCCGCGTGGAGGACGGGCTGATCGCCGAACATTGGGACGTGATGCAGGACGTGGTCGAGGGCGGGCCAAACCCCGCCTCGCCGTTCTGACGAGAGAGGACAGGACATGAGATTTACCGACATGGTGGTGCTGGTGCTGGGCGGTAATTCGGGCATTGGCCTGGCCGCCGCCCAGGCGTTTGCGGCGGAAGGCGGCAAGGTCCACCTGACCGGGCGCAACCAGGTGACGCTGGACGCAGCCGTTGCCAGCATCCCCGGCGCGGTGGGCTATGCCGCCGATATTGCTGATATCGCCGCCAGCGGCCGCGTGGTCAGCGCCATCGAGGCGATCGAGGGGCGCATCGATGTGCTGTTCATCAACGCCGGCGTCGGCGGCTTTGCTCCGCTGGAGGGGATAACCGAGGAAGACTGGGACTTCGTCCACGGCATCAACCTGAAAGGCTGCGTGTTCGCGCTGCAGAAGGCCGCGCGGATCATGTGCGAGGGCGGGGCCATCGTCGTCACCGGCTCCATCGGCGCGCACGGGCCGCTGGAAGGTAACGGCACTTATGCCGCCGCCAAGGCGGGTCTGGCGATGGCGATGAAGGTGTTTGCCAAGGAACTGCTGCCGCGCAGGATCCGCCTTAACCTGGTCAGCCCCGGCCCCATTGATACACCGCTGCTGCACCGCAATCCCGGGATGGGCCCGGATGATGTGGCCCGGCTGAAGGACATGATGATTGCCAATATCCCGATGCATCGCATGGGCGAGAGTGACGAGGTGGCCAAGGCCGTCCTGTTCCTGGCCAGCAGCGATGCCAGTTTCATTACCGGTGTTGACCTGCTGGTCGACGGCGGCCTGATCGAATTGAGCTAAACGATGGACACCTTCTCTGACACCACCCCCTTCAGCGCGCCCTTCTCCACCATCGACAATCCCCGGCTGGAGATGGTCATGGAAGTGCGCCTGAATTTCCCCGAGGTCTATTCGATGGTCCCGCTGCCGGGTGGCGGCATGCGCACCGCCGTGCTGGTGCAGGAAGGCACGTTTGAAGGCCCGCTGCTGAAAGGCAAGGCGATCCCCGGATCTGGCGGTGACTATGCCTACTGGCGCGGCGACGGGGTATCGTGCCTCGATGCGCGTTACCTGCTGCAGGAGGATGATGGCACCGTCATCATGCTGTCGAACAGGGGCTTTTTGTGGGGCCGCCAGCCCGACACGATGGAACGCATCCGCGACTGGGCCTTCCGCGGTGGCGCGCCGGTGGACCACGGCGAATACTACCTGCGCAGCCAGACCACGTTCGAATGTGTGGCAGGCAAGCATGACTGGCTGACCAAGCA
>JAZKFK010000006.1:0-1684 GCA_040386475.1 Pseudomonadota bacterium
TCCAGCTTGGCCTCCAGCCCGGCGATGGTTTGCAGCAGCAGGTAGCTGGCGCCGTGCACGTGCAGTCGCACATAATCGCGCTCGGCATCGATACGGCTGACTTCGCGCGCATCAATGCGCAGCAATTCCGAGCGTGTTGGCACCCAGAACTCGGTCAGCCAGGCACTGGTGTCCACCTGGCGCACGTCGCGCCGGGCCAATGCGCGGGCAATCGCGCGTTCCAGCCGCTCGGCCGCCACGGGTTTGAGCACATAGTCCACCGCATCCAGATCGAACGCCTCGACGGCGAAGTTCTCGTGCGCGGTGACGAAGATTACCGCCGGCACGGGATCCATTTTGGCCACCGCGCGCGCCACGGCCAGGCCGTCCATGCCGGGCATCGTCATGTCGAGCAGCAACAGGTCGGGCTTCAGCTTCTCGGCCAGCCGCAAGGCGGCGCTCCCATCGCTGGCGGTGCCGACAACCGACAAGCCCGCCAGTTCGGCGCACAGCACCTGCATCCGCTCAATCGCCAGCGGCTCGTCATCGACGATCAGGGTGCGCAAGGTTGCGGGGCTGTCCGCGACGGAGGGGTGGCTCATTCTGCGGCCTCCTGCCGACGGCGACCGTGGAGCAGCGGCAGGCGCAATTCGGTGGCATAGCCGCCGGTGGCCTGGACTCCGCTGACGATTGCAGCTTCCCGGCCGAAACGGGCTTCCAGTCGCTCCCGCACATTGGCCAGGCCAATGCCATAACCAGCACGCGGCGCGCTGCCGCCGCCATCGGGGTTGCCGTCATCGGCCACGGTCAGCACCAGCCGCCCGTATTCCTCGCGCGCGGCCAGCGTGATCGTCACTTGCCCGCTGCTGGTGGCGACCGCGTGTTTGACCGAATTCTCCACCAGCGGCTGCAGGATCATCCCCGGCACCTGACAATCGGCCAGTTCGGCGGGAATGTCATACCGCGCCACCAGCCGCAGCGGAAAACGCACCGCCTCGATATCGAGGTACAGCTTCTGCAGCGCGATTTCCTCGCCCAGCGCTACATCGCTGGTGGGATCGTCGGCCAGGCTGTGGCGATAGAAGGTGCTAAGCATCTGGATCATCCGCTCAGCCGCATCGGTCTTGCCGGTCAACACCAGTGCCGACAGCGAATTGAGCGTATTGAACAGGAAGTGCGGATTGACCTGATAGCGCAGGGACCGCAGCTCGCTGGCCTTCGCCGCGCTCAGCGCCTGCTGCTCGCGCCGCTCGGCCCGGCGCGCTTTTTCGCCAGTCAGCAGCGCAAGGTACAGCGCGCACCACGCCAGCAGCATGAAATAGCGGCCATAAGCAACCTCGGTAATCTGATCCCAATAGCTCTCCTGCAACCGCTCCGCCGCCACGGTCACCACGTCCTGCGTCGGCTGCTCGTCCGTTGGTATTTCGGGCAGGGCAGCAGCGGGAATGTCCACCAGCAAGTCACCCGACTGGTCCTTGCGCACTGAAAAGCCGCGCTGTTCCACCGTGCGGGCGAACACCCGTTCTTCCATGCTGGCGAACACCAGCTGGTTGGCCTGCGCGATCAGCAGCGCCACCGGCAGGGACACGATCAGCGCAGCAAGGATCTTCAGCCACAGGGCGCGCGTATCGAACAGGCGGAGGATCGACCACAGCCCCAGCGTGATCACCGCGCCCGCCAGCGAGGCCAGCGCGCGGCGCCAGAA
>JAZKFK010000007.1:0-10006 GCA_040386475.1 Pseudomonadota bacterium
GGCTTTGGCTTTCATGCCGACATCAATACCGTCAGCAACATGATGCATTCCGGCGCCGGGCTGGACCAGTGGGTTTCATGGCTGCTGTCCGATGCGGCCCCGTCGCTGGTGCTGGGCCTGCTGGTGATCGCGACTGTTTCGGCGGCTGCGGGTTATCTGTTGTCCAGCTTCATCTGGCGCTATGTCGTTGGCCGCAAGTGGACGCAACGCTCTGCGCGCAGGGGCGACCTCGGTTAAGGAAAGTGACCTTTTTTCCGGAAGGTGATAGGCCCGACCGGATGAGGCATCGGGTCGGCAAGGACAGCATTTCGTGAGCGGGCAACCGTTGCAGCAATCGCGGCACGTGGTGGATACGCTGGCGGTGGTCGCCGCGATCCTGGCCAGCGTGGCGCTGATCCAGTACGCCACCGACAGTTCCACCGTGACCATGGCATTTGCCGGCGGCCTGACCGTGCTCGGCCTCGTCTCGTTCGTGGCCGCGCGCTATGCCTCGCGCCTGCCGGCCGATGCCGACGCCGGCACACCCGACTGGTCGGTTACCGTCGCCGCGATCGAGCATCCGGGCGAGGCGGTGGCGATCACCGACCGGGCCAATCGGCTGGTGTGCGCCAATGCCGCGTACGAACTGTGGTTCGGATCGGGCTATGCCCCGCCGCGCCTGCCGGTGGATGGCACGTCTGCCGAAGTGCTGGCCCGCGTGGCGCGGCTGGCGTGGCGCGATGGCAATGGCGGCGAGGTAGTGACCGTCAGCGACGAGGAGCACAACTGGACCGCCGAGGCGAGCCGGGCGGGCCGTTCTGACGATTACCTGGTCTGGCGCTTCACCCCGATCCTGCGCGGCGAGCCGGTGATGGCCGTGTCGCGCGCGCTGGGCGGTCCGCTGGGCCGCATGGTTGATGCCGCAGGCCTGGCCGTGGCGCTGGTAGGACCGGACGGCGCGATCCGTGCGGTCAACCCGGCCCTGGCCCGCCGCGCGTCGGGCGATGCCCATGCCAGTATGGTGGGGATGGATTTCACCAGCCTGCTGCGCACGGACGAGCGTGACCGCATCTTCTTTGCCCGCGAAGGCAAGCAGGGCAGCCCGCAGACGCTGGTGAGCGTGCCGATGGTGGACGAAGACGATCCGTTCGGTCCGGCTGTTGCCGAAGCGCCGTCATTGATGGTGCTGCTCGATTCGGGCGTAGGGCTGGGCGGCTGGGGCGCCGAGGCGCGCGGGCAGACGCCGCAATTGGAAGCCCTGCTGGAACAATTGCCGCTGGGCCTGGCTATGACCGACCGCGACGGGCATTTCTTGTTTGCCAACCCCGCCTTCCGCCGCGCTGCCGGGATCGAGGGGCCAAACCTGCCGCCATACCCGTCCGACCTGGTGATCGCGCGCGACAAGACCGCCATGTCTGATGCCGTGCGCCGTTTCGGGCAAGGCGCGGCCAACAGCGGTGACATTGCCGTGCGGCTGCGCAACGATCCGGAGGAGCCGGTAAGCCTGGGTCTGGCCGGCGTGCGCGGGCTGGGCGAGGCAGCGGTGCTCCTCAGCCTGGCCGACACCACCGAGGAAACCCGCCTGAAGCGGCAAGTGGCGCAGGCCACCAAGATGCAGGCCGTGGGCCAACTGGCCGGCGGCGTGGCGCACGATTTCAATAACGTGCTGACCGCGATCATCGGCTATTGCGACCTGATGCTGCTGCGCCACACGCCGGGTGACAGCGACTATGACGATATCCAGCAGATCAAGGCCAATTCCAACCGCGCCGCCAGCCTGACGCGTCAGTTGCTCGCCTTCAGCCGCCAGCAGACGCTGCAACCGGAACTGATCCAGCTGCCCGACATCATCAGCGAAGTCAGCCAGCTGATGAAGCGCCTGCTGGGCGCCAAGATCACCCTGCGCGTGCATCACGATCGCAACCTTGGCCCCGTGCGCGCCGATCCGGCCCAGCTGGAGCAGGTGATCATTAACCTGGCGGTCAACGCGCGCGACGCCATCCAGACGCGCGGCGGCGAGGGGGCGACCGGCACGCTCAGCTTCACCACACGGCGGGTGCAGGCGCAGGATATCCGCCGCATGGGCAGCGAGATCATCCCGGCGGGCGATTATACCGTGCTGGTTGCCGAGGATACCGGCGGGGGCATTCCCCCCGAGATCCTGCCCAAGATCTTCGAGCCGTTCTTCACCACCAAGGAGATGGGCAAGGGTACCGGGCTGGGCCTTTCCACGGTTTATGGCATCGTCAAGCAATCGGGCGGGTTCATCTTTGCCAGCAATGCCAAGTCGGCCGACGGGGTGATCCGCGGCGCGCGCTTCACCATTTACCTGCCGGTGCACAACGCCACCGAGGAAGAACTGGCCCGCGCCGAGGCCGAGGAGCAGAAGCAGGCCGCCGCGCAAAGCTGGTCTGGCGGCGGGCGCATCCTGCTGGTGGAGGACGAGGACATGGTCCGCGCCGTGGCCGAACGCGCGCTGGCCCGCGCCGGGTACGATATCGTCACCGCCAGCGATGGCGATGAAGGGCTGGAGAAAGTCCGCAGCGGCGAGCGGTTTGACCTGGTGGTGACCGATGTGGTCATGCCCAGCATGGATGGACCGGCCATGGCGCGCGAAATCCGCAAGCTGCAACCGCGCCTGCCGGTGCTGTTCATGTCCGGCTATGCCGAGGAGCAGCTGCGCAAGGACATCGATATCGAGGCGATGCACTTCATCCCCAAGCCGTTCAGCGTGCAGCAGATCGCCGACAAGGTGGCGGCCGTGCTGGCGGGTGGGCGCAAGACGGGATAGGTTTCGCCCATTCAGCTACGATACAGGCGATGTGACACTATCACACGACCATAACCGAATTTCGGGGGAGATTTCACCATGACCTTGCACCGTCCATCGCTGGCCGCCCTGCTGGCCCCGGTACTGGCTTCTGCCGCGCTGATCCCGCTGGCCGCCGCTGCCCAGACGTCCACGCAGGATGCCACTGACCCCACCGGAGCCACCGCGCAGGGCGATCTGTCAGTCACCATTTACAACAACGGCCAGAGCCTGGTGCAGGATGTGCGCCAGCTGGCCATCCGCCAGGGCCGTTCCACCGTAGCCTTCCCCGATGTTTCGGCGATGATCCGGCCTGAAACGCTCAGCTTCAATGCGGCCGGTACCAGCATCATCGAACAGAACTTCGATTTTGACCTGCTGACCCCGCAAAAGCTGATGGAAAAGGCCGTGGGGCAAACGGTCACGCTGATCCGCACCAATCCCGCCACCGGAGCCGAGACCACCCAGCGCGCCGAAGTGCTGTCTACCTTTGGCGGCGTGGTGATCCGGGTGAACGGCAATATCGAGGTGTTGCGCGACGATGGCCTGCCGGTCCGCGTGATCTTTGACGAGGTGCCGCCGGGCTTGCGGGCGCGGCCGACGCTGTCGGTCACGCTGGAAAGCGCCCAGGGTGGCACACGCCCCGCCTCGATCCGCTACCTGACGCCGGGCCTTGGCTGGTCATCCGATTATGTCGCGCTGTTTGATGAAGTGCGCGGCACGGTGGACATGCAGGGCTGGGTCACGCTGACCAATACTACCGGCACCACCTTTACGCAGGCCAACACGCTGCTGGTGGCGGGCAATGTTGGCGGGGGCAACGATAACTACCGATCCTATGCCCCGCCGCCCCCGCCGCGCGGTGGCCTTGTCCGCCCCGGTACCGAGACCGCCGACCGCGAACGGCTGGGCGATTTCTACCTCTATCCTATCGCCGAGCGCACCACGATCGCCAATAACCAGACCAAGCAGGTCAGCTTCCTGGACGTGCAGGGCGTGCCGTCTTCGCGCGTCTATTCGCGCGAAGTGGGCTGGCTGCAAAGCGACAGCCGCCCGGTCAACGCTTCCAGCGCCATCAGCTTTACGTCCAGCCGGGAAGGCGGGCTGGGCGATGCCTTGCCCGCCGGTACGGTGCGCTTCTACCAGCGCGATGCCGCTGGCACGCCGCAGTTCATTGGCGAGAACCAGATCGGCCACACCCCGATGGGCAGCACGCTCAGCTTGCGCACCGGCGATGCCTTCGACGTGTTTGTGCAGGCCGAAGTGGAAAGCCGCTCATCGATCACCTCCGCCGAATACGAACGCTCGGCGCGCTACCGCGTGGTGGTGGAAGGCGAGGTGAAGCAGGAAGTGCAGGTTGATCGTCCGGTGGAGTATTACCGCACCGTGATGCGCTACACCCTGACCAACGCCAAGCCGGAGGAAGTGACCGTCAACCTCACGCAGGGCGGGCTGGACTATGGCTGGTGGGCGCGCGATTTCCGCGTTCCGGCGGAGGACGTGGTAGGCGAGCAGCTCAACGCAGGTTCGCGGCTTTATCGCATTACCGTCCCCGCCAACGGCAGCCGCGTGGTGCGCGTGACTTACGAGACGCGGTACTGAGGAGGCGGGTTATGGCCTTGCGCCTTCCTCCCTTCTTCGCAGCGGCGTTGCTGGTCCTTGTGCCATCGGCGGCCTCCGCTCAGGCCGAGCCGTCGCGCACGACCGTCGACGCCTCCGTGCCATCGGCCCTCGCGGTTACCGTCTATCGCGATCCCAACCGCGGGCAGGGCGGGGCGATGGATCGCAACTGGCCGCAAGGCTTTGCGATGATCAGCGAGACGCGGCAAGTCACCCTGCCGCCCGGCCAGTCGACCATCCGCTTCGAGGGTGTCTCGGAAGGCATGGTGGCCGTGTCCGCCATCGTCACCGGCCTGCCCGGCGGGACCATCGAGAAGAACCGCAACGCCGATCTGCTCAGCCCGGCCGCGCTGGTCGATGGCACACTGGGCAACCGCGTGCGCGTTACCCGCACCAATCCCGCCACGGGTCAGGAAGCCGAGGAAAGCGCGGTGATCCGCACCCGCGCCGATGGCGGCCTGGTGCTGCAGACAGCGCAGGGGTTCGAGGCTGTGCGCTGCGCCGGCGTGCCCGAGCGGCTGGCCTTCGACCGTGTGCCCGCTGGCCTGTCCGCGCTGCCGGTCTATTCGATCAACACCCGCGATGATCGCGGCGGCACCTATACCGTTACGCTCACTTATCTCTCGTGGGGCTTCGACTGGCAGGCCAACTACGTCGCCACGCTGGCCGAAGGCGGCACTGGCGACGATGTGTCGCTGCGGCTGATGAGCTGGCTGACCATCCTCAACGACAATAACCAGACCTTCCCCAATGCCGAGCTGATGGCCGTGGCAGGCACGCTGGAAGTGGTCAGCGATTTCCAGGGCCTCGCCGATCCGCCGCAAGCGCGCCCGTTGCAACTGACGTGTTATCCGCTGGGCAGCACGGCGGCGGGTTCGCCGATGCCGATGCTGGCGCCGCCGCCACCGCCACCACCGCCGCCGCCGATGTCCGCGCCAATGATGATGCGGATGGAATCGGACTCCGCGGAGGAGAGGATTGTCGTTACCGGTTCGATGATCATGGCCGATCAGGAGCAACTGGGCGATCTCAAGCTCTACCGCTTCCCCGAAGCCGTCACCGTCAGCGCCAAGGGGCTGAAGCAGGTCGCCTTCCTCAACGAGGATCGCGTGCGCGGGCGGTTCCTCTATCGCACCAGCTGCACGGGGTATGACGACTTTACCGAACCGCTGGACGACGATCCTCGCGAATTCAGGGCCACCGGCATGTTCTTCGCCACCACCAATGACGATGAGCACGGGCTGGGTATGCCGCTACCTTCGGGCAGCATCGCCTTCTTCGAGCCGACTTCGGCAGGTGATCTGCTGGTAGGTGAACCTGACATGCGCGATCACGCCGCCGGGCAGGACGTTGAACTGGCCCTTGGCGAGAGCAGCCAGGTGCAGGCAACATGCGAACTGTTGAGCGAGGACCATCCCGACAATGGCCCGTGGGCGCGGATGCGCACTACCTTGACCAACGCCAACGATACGCCGGTGACCGTTCGCGTGCTGCTGGGGCAGCCGACACAATGGGACTTGCGCGGTGTTCGCACCCGACTGAAGGATGGCCAGCGAATCGTCGAAGTGTCAGTTCCCGCCAACGGCGAGCGCAACGTGGAATGGCAGGTCCGCGAGGCGGGTCAGGAAGACGAATAGGCGAGCATTCCTGCCGTTTTCCACGTTTGTTCCAGAAATATGCGTTCTCCCCTTGTTCTAATGGAACAAAGTGGGTACACCGGTTTCAAGTTGATGAATTGAACGCAACACTTGGAACGCAGAAGGGGCCGTGTCATGGCTGCAAGCTTGAAACTGGTAGGGGAACCCAACGTGGATCGTCAAAAGGCGCTCGAAGCAGCGCTTGCACAGATTGACCGTGCTTTCGGCAAGGGTTCGGCCATGCGGCTGGGCCAGAAGGAAGCCATGCAGGTGGAAACCATTTCCACCGGCTCGCTCGGCCTCGATATCGCTCTCGGTGTGGGCGGCCTGCCCAAGGGCCGCGTGATCGAAGTTTATGGTCCGGAAAGCTCCGGCAAGACCACGCTGGCACTGCACGTGCTGGCCGAAGCGCAGAAGGCTGGCGGCACGGTCGCTTTCGTCGATGCCGAACACGCGCTCGATCCGGTCTATGCCAAGAAGCTGGGCGTCAACATCGATGAACTGATCATCTCGCAGCCCGATACGGGTGAACAGGCGCTGGAAATCGTCGATACGCTGGTCCGTTCCAACGCCATCGATGTGCTGGTAGTTGATTCGGTTGCTGCACTGGTGCCGCGCGCCGAGATCGAAGGCGAGATGGGCGACAGCCATGTCGGCCTGCAGGCGCGGCTGATGAGCCAGAGCCTGCGCAAGCTGACCGGTTCGATCAGCCGCTCCAAGTGCATGGTGATCTTCATCAACCAGCTGCGCATGAAGATCGGCGTGATGTACGGCAACCCGGAAACCACCACCGGCGGCAACGCGCTGAAGTTCTACGCCTCGGTCCGGCTCGATATCCGCCGCACCGGCCAGATCAAGGATGGTGACGAGATCATCGGCAACACCACCCGCGTGAAGGTGGTCAAGAACAAGGTCGCCCCGCCGTTCAAGCAGGTGGAGTTCGACATCATGTACGGCCAGGGCATTTCCAAGATCGGCGAGATCCTGGACCTGGGCGTGAAGGCTGGCGTGGTCGAGAAGTCGGGCAGCTGGTTCAGCTACGATTCGATCCGCATCGGGCAGGGGCGTGAAAACGCCAAGACCTTCCTGAAGGCGAACATGGAAGTTTGCGACCGGTTGGAAGCCGCCATTCGCGGCCGCACCGACCAGGTGGCCGAGGAGATGATGGCGGGTCCCGACGGGGACGACGACAACTGATCCTCAAGAAGCGCATCAGCGGTCCCCAATCCCGACCGGGACCACGCGCTTGACGACAAGGAACCGGCGCCTCGCCCCTCACCGGGCTTGGCGCCGGTTTTTCATTCTGGGCGCGTATTGTATGCGCACGGAAGCAAAATACTAACGCTACCAAGTTCGATCATTTCGCGGCTTGCCAAGCAAACTCCAGTGTTTATTCACCCCGCCACTGCGGGAGGGAATCTGCGGTAAACAACTGGGGGTATTACATGAAATTGAAATTGATCGCCCTTGCGGGCGTGGCCGCGCTGTCGCTTGGTGGCTGCGCCACTGTGGTCAACGGCGTGCACCAGGACTTGTCTTTCGCATCCGATCCGGACGGCGCGGTGGTTGCCATGTCGACGGGACAAACCTGCACCACGCCGTGCGAATACAGCCTTCGCCGCGGGCATGACCTGCGGGTGGATTTCACCAAGGCCGGCTACAAGCCTGAATTCGTCTATGTGCAAAGCCGCTTGGCCGGCTCCACCTTCGGCAACATCATCCTGGGCGGCGGCATTGGCGCTGTGGTCGATGGCAGCAATGGCTCGTCCAATCGCCTATATCCCAACCCGGTCTCGATCCGTCTGGTCCGTGAAGGGTCTGCCGAGCAGGCAGTCCTGCTGGACGAAGATGGCGCAGTGATTTCCACCGTGGCTGAATACAATGCCTCGGTCGAAGCCGACGTGCTCGAAGGCATGGCCAATCGCGGCCAGATTGAAAGCACGCACGGCGATGATTGATTGCCCCATTCAGGCGGTCTCCGCGATCTCCTGACGCTCAAGATCAGCCCGCCGTTCCTTGCGATCGGCGGGCTTTTTGCAACCTGTCACTCGTGCCGGGTTGCACCAGATTGATCGCGCGCGGATAGTGCTCGAAAAGCAGGGGGAGACTGGTGATGGACAAGAGCGAATGGGAAGGTCAGGCCGGCGCCAGCTGGGCGGCTGAATGGCGGCGGACCGATCGCAGTTTCAATGTCGTGACCGAAAAGCTGCTTGCCCGCTTGCGGGGCTTGTCGTTCACCCAGGTGCTCGATGTGGGTTCCGGCGCGGGAGAGCTGGCGCTGGCCATTGCCCGTGGACGGCCCGATGCGCGTGTCATCGGGGTGGATGTTGCACCCGCCCTGGTAACCATCGCGCGCGAGCGAGCGGCCAACCTCCCAAACGTGGCGTTTGATCTGGCTGATGCGGCGGAATGGACCCCGCCCTCCGGGTTCGCCCCGCAAGTCTTAGTCTCGCGCCACGGCGTGATGTTCTTTGCCGATCCACCGGCGGCCTTCGCGCACCTCGCCAGTATTGCCGACAGCGGGGCACACCTGCTGTTCTCATGCTTCCGCGCCGAAAGCGACAACCCGTTCTTCACCGAAGTTGCCCGCCTGCTGCCCGAGCCGCCACCACCTGCCGAAGGTGATGCGCCCGGTCCCTTCGGTTTTGCCCGGCGCGAGCGTATCGCGCAGGTACTCGAAGCGGGCGGTTGGGAAGCGGTCGCCATCGATGCGTTCGATTTTCCGATGATCGCCGGTGCCGGGCTGGATGCGGTGGAGGATGCGGTGGCCTATTACACTTCCATTGGCCCGGCAGCCCGCGCCGCGCGCGAACTGGATGGCGCCGCACGCGAGGCTTTCCTTGACCGTGTGCGCCAGCTGGCCAGGGCCAATTGCCGCGACAACATCGTCTCGCTGGCGGCGGCAGGCTGGATCGTCAGCGCACGCAAGGCGGGTTAAGCACCGATGCAAGCCTGATCCCCGGCGGGACGTGCGCGCTTATCCGCTTGTCCGACGCCCTTGCACAAACTAACTGGCAGCCATGCACTCAACCAACGACATCCGCCGGGCCTTCCTCGATTACTTCGCGGCCAACGATCACCAGGTAATGCCCTCGGCGCCCCTGGTCCCGTACAACGATCCCACGTTGATGTTCGTCAACGCCGGGATGGTGCCGTTCAAGAACGTGTTCACCGGCCTTGAAACCCCGCCCGCGCCGCGCGCCGCCAGCAGCCAGAAGTGCGTGCGCGCCGGGGGCAAGCACAACGATCTGGACAATGTCGGTTATACCGCGCGCCACCTGACGCTGTTTGAGATGCTCGGCAACTTCAGCTTCGGCGATTACTTCAAGGAACGCGCGATCGAGCTGGCCTGGGGCATGGTCACCGGCGAGCTGGGGCTGGACAAGGACCGCCTGTGCGTCACCGTCTATCACACCGATGACGAGGCGGCGGCCTTCTGGAAGAAGATCGCCGGCCTGCCGGAAGAGCGCATCATCCGCATCGCCACCAAGGACAATTTCTGGGCCATGGGTGCCGATGGTCCCTGCGGCCCGTGTTCGGAGATTTTCTGGGACCACGGCCCGCAGATCGCCGGTGGTCCGCCGGGTTCGCCGGACGAAGACGGTGACCGGTTCGTGGAAATCTGGAACCTGGTGTTCATGCAGCACGTGCAGGAGGCCGACCAGATTGTCGGCAACCTGCCACGTCCCAGCATCGACACCGGCATGGGTCTGGAGCGTATCGCCACGGTCATGCAGGGCGTCCACTCGGTATTCGAAACCGATACCTTCCGCGCGCTGATCGAGGCGAGCGAGGACAAGGTCGGCGCGGCTGTTTCGGCCGAGACGGTCGCCAGCCACCGCGTGATTGCCGATCATTTGCGGTCGACCAGTTTCCTGATCGCCGATGGCGTGCTGCCGTCCAACGAAGGGCGCGGCTATGTGCTGCGCCGGATCATGCGCCGCGCCATGCGCCACGCGCA
>JAZKFK010000008.1:0-12693 GCA_040386475.1 Pseudomonadota bacterium
ATCAACTGGAATTCGCCCTTCGGTCCGTTCCGGATCGATCTCGCCAAGGTGCTGCTCCAGCAGCGTGGCGATGAAACCAAGACCATTTCGTTCAACGTAGGAACAGCCTTCTGATGATGAAGTCCCTTATCAAGCCGGTCCTTGCTGCCGGTATCGCACTCGCTGCCATGTCCACCCCTGCCGTCGCGCAGGTCAACGGCATCGCCACCTTCCGTCCCGCACTGGTGATCGCGCTGTCGCAGGCGCGGCAGTCGGCCTATCAGGCGATCGCCACGCAGTACGCCACGCAGATCGCCCAGATCGAGCAGCTGGGCACCCAGCGCGCCACGCTGCTGCGTGGGCTGGATGCCAACGGTAACGGTCAGTTCGAGGAACTGGACACCAACGGCAACGGTACGCTGGACGAAGCCGAGCAGACCGGCAACGCTACGCTGACCCAGGTTGGCACTATCGACCAGCAGATCAGCCAGTTGGAAACTCCGATCCAGCTGGCTCAGATCTATGCCATCAGCCAGGTGGCCGAACAGTCCGGCACCGCCACGCAGGACGTGATCACCGCGCGCGGCGTGCAGGTGCTGCTGTCGCCCGAAGCCATTGTCTATGGCGCGCAGGGCGTCGATATCAGCGAGCAGATCGTCACCAGCCTCAACACCCGCATGCCGGCGTTGACCACTTCGGCTCCGGCCGGTTGGCAGCCTGACGAAGGCACCATCAGCCTGTACCAGCA
This sequence comes from Pseudomonadota bacterium, assembly GCA_040386475.1. GTDB lineage: Bacteria > Pseudomonadota > Alphaproteobacteria > Sphingomonadales > Sphingomonadaceae > Alteraurantiacibacter. The sequence goes on from JAZKFK010000008.1 coordinate 728, forward strand.
GGTCCAGCAGGTGCTGCAGGCGCTGGCCGCCCGTCAGCAGGCCGGTGCAGCCGCCCCGGCGGCTGGCGAAGTTCCCCCGCGCTAAGACCGGGCAGGGGCAATCCATGAGCGAGAGCGGCAGCACCGAAAACGCGGTCTATGATATTCCGCGCATCCTCCAGGCGCTGCCGCATCGCTTCCCGATGCTGCTGGTCGATCGGGTGCTGGACCTGAAGAAGGGCGAGGAGATCACCGCGTTGAAAGCGGTGACCTTCAACGAAGGCTTCTTCCAGGGCCATTTCCCCGGTCGCCCGATCATGCCCGGCGTCCTCCAGATCGAGGCCTTGGCGCAAGCCGCTGGCATCCTGGCGGTCGAGACGCTGGAGCTGGCCGGTAGTGGCAAGCTGGTCTATTTCATGGCCATCGAGGAAGCCAAATTCCGCGCTCCGGTGGAACCGGGCTGCCTGCTGACGCTGAAGACCGGCTTTGTCCAGCAACGCTCACGGGTGTGCAAGTTCTGGGGCGAGGCCAGCGTGGACGGCAAGGTGACCTGCAACGTCAACTTCACGGCGATGATTAGTTGAGGCAAAGGCCCATCCGGGCCTTTGTCCTCGGTGCTGTTCGCTCCACTTCGTTTTTCGCGGCACCTGCGAGCGGCCGTTTGGCCTTGCGGACCCGAGCGGGTCCGTTGGAACTGTCCAGAACCGTTGGTGCCTGACCCCGTTTCGCTCTTGAAATTCCCCCGCGCCGCCTGTAGGGGCCGCGCTTCCCGTTATTGCCTACCCAGTATTGCAGGGCCGGTCGGAACCGGCTGAACGCAACAAAGGACCATTGCCATGAAGGCCGATACGCATCCCGATTACCACATGATCTCGGTCAAGATGACCGACGGCACGATCTTCCAGACCAAGACCACCTGGGGCAAGGAAGGCGACACCATGAACCTGGAAATCGATCCGACCAGCCACCCGGCCTGGACCGGCGGCCCGCAGCGCCTGCAGGATGGCGGCCGCGTTGCCCAGTTCAACAAGCGTTTCGGCGGGCTCAGCCTCAAGAAGTAAGCTTGTCGCCTCGGCGAAGTTCAAACGGGGCGGTCCGCAAGGGCCGCCCTTTTTGCATGTCAGATCACGCCATCCGGCCACGGCTCGCCCGGAGTCGCCTCGAATCGCAGCCATCCGGCCTGGGCGCGCACCCCGCCGTGATCGTTCGCGTGGCGCTGGCCATCGAACACGGCCACCTGCGGAAAATCCTCATACGGGCGCACGCCTTCCAGCGTGGCCGCGTTGATCGCGTAAAGGTGCGGGTCTGACCGGGCCTGGTGGAAGCAATGGATGCCGCAGTGCGAACAGAAGTGGTGCTTCGCGGCCATGGTATTGAACTGGTAGCAGGTGAGCGCGTCCTGCCCGTGCACCACGGTGACCGCAGTAACCGGCAGATAGACCATCACCGCGCCTTTCATGGCGCAGATGGTGCAATTGCAGCGCGATCCGACCAGCCGCTGATCGGGAAACTCGGCGGTGAATTGCACCGCGCCGCAATGGCAGGCGCCTTGGCGGATCATTGGTTCAGCCCCATTGTCTTTCCCGATACCACTTGGTGATGACATACTTCACGCCCTTGCGCACCTTCATCCCGTGGTGAAGCGTGTTGGGGTTGGGCCGGCCACCCAGCCGCTGGTTGTTCCAACCCACCAGCTTGCCGGTTTCGGGCTGGAAGGTCTTGCCGATCACCTTGAAGCGCGTGCCGCCGCCGGCCTCCACCTCGTTCAGGTAAATCATGAACGTCCACGTGCGATTGCCCGGGACGGCACAATAGCGTTCAAAATCAACGCCGTTAGGCTCGAAATAATCGGTGTGCGGCTTGAATTCCTGGCCCACGGCGTAACGCTGGCCCTGCACCGGCTCACCATGCGCGGGATCGATGCTGTGCAGTGCCAGCAGCCGCGCTTCCAGATCCTGCACGGCGGGTTCTTCGACGGACAGGTCGCAGGTCTCGCTGGTGCGGAAATAATGGTCACCGTTGGGATCGGCGATGGTCGAGGGGCGACGGTCCTGGTCGATCAGCGCCATCAGCGCGGTGCACAAGTCGGGCGGCAGGAAGGCCGGGCAATCGAACAGTTCCAGCCGCTCGCTGGGCACACGCCGCACGCCGCGCTGGGCCAGCAGGATCTCGGCACTGGTCTCACCCGGATTCGGCATGGTGCGGTTGATAAGCCCGCAAGGCACCGCCGCAAGCGGGGAAATCGCGCCGATCCGCACAATTTTCGCTTTGCAAGCGGCTTGCTTCGTGCAAGAGGCCGCTGCCCACGCGCAGGGCCGTCAAGGCAGGCCGCAGCGCAGGATATGGCGATCGTAGCTCAGTTGGTTAGAGCGCCGGTTTGTGGTACCGGAGGTCGCGGGTTCAAGACCCGTCGATCGCCCCATTTCCCCCCGTTTGAAAGCGCCTTTGGTGAAAGCGCCTTTGGCCGTGATGCGGCCCAAAGGTCGCACTTGAGGTTGCTGGCGGCAACTGCCAAAGGGACTGACAGTTAAGCAATTGGCGCAATTCCGCGTCTGGTCCAGCACAGTCCCCTCATGCACGGCTTCGCCAATCCCGCCCGTTTCCTGCGCCTTGCCCGCTGGCTGACCCCGCTGTTGCTGGGCATTGGCCTGCTGCTGGTGAGCGCCGCAATGGCCTATAGCTATGTTGCGATGCCGCCTGACCGGCTGATGGGGGATTCGGTCAAGATCCTGCCGGTCCATGTCGCCGTTTCGTGGCTGGGGATGGGTGGGTGGACCACCATCGCCATTGCCAGCCTGGTCGAACTTGTCTGGCGCCATCCGCTGGCCGCCATTGCCGCGCGCGCGGCCGCCGTGCCCGGCGCGGTGTTCGCTTTCCTGTGCCTGGCCACCGGCTCCATCTGGGGCCGGCCGACGTGGGGCACCTGGTGGGTGTGGGACGGGCGGCTGACCAGCATGCTGGTGCTGCTGTTCCTCTATTTCGGCTATATCGCGCTCAGTGGAGCCCTGGCGCGCGAAGGCAGTTCCAGCCGCATCGCCGCGATCTTCGGGCTGGTGGGGGCGATCAACGTGCCGATCATCAACCGCAGCGTGGTGTGGTGGAACAGCCTGCACCAGCCGCCCAGCCTGACGATGGGCAATTCTGCGATCGATCCGGTCTATCTCTATCCATTGGCCGCTTCCACCGTGGGCTTTTCATGCCTGTTCGGCGCGATCATGCTGATGCGCATGCGGATGTTGCTGGCCGACATGCAGGCCGAGGCACGCTTGCGGCGCAAGGCAATGGTCGCCGCTGCCGGGGAGGACACTTTCTGATGCGCGAAGCATGGGACATGATGCTGTTCGTCAACGCGGTCTATGTGCTGACTACCGTGGTCACGCTGGCCGTGATCGGCTGGTCGTGGCAGGCCATGCGCCGGGCCGAAAAGCGGCGTGAGGAAACGAGATCGAAATGAGCAGCACGATCAAGCCCAAACACCAGCGGCTGGTGCTGCTGGTCATCGCGCTGGTGGCGCTGGTGGGCGCGGGCCTGCTGGCGGCCTGGGCCCTGCGCAGCCAGGCGAGCTATTTCTACCTGCCGAGCGAGATCATCGAGCATGCCCCCGGCACCGATCAGGACTTGCGGCTTGGCGGCATGGTGGAACCCGGCTCGATCACTCCGCAGCCCGATGGCGTGACCGTGCGCTTCGTGGTGGGTGATGGCACGGCCAAGGTGCCGGTCAGCTTTACCGGCATTGCACCCGCACTGTTCCAGGAAAACTCCGGCGTGGTGGCCGAAGGGCGCATGGGGGCCGATGGCACGTTTATCGCCAGCAATCTGCTGGCCAAGCACGACGAGAATTACATGCCGCGCGAACTGGAGGGCATGAGCCGCGACCAGGCGCGCGAGCGGATCGAGGCAACGCTGCAATGATCGCCGAATTTGGCCTGGTGTGCTTGTGGCTGGCCGCCGCACTGGCCGGCCTGCAACTGGTGGCGGGCCTGCTGGGCCTGCGTCCGGGGATGGAAGGGCTGTCGGTCCTCACGCGCCCCGCAGCGCTGGTGCAGGCCCTGCTGTGCGCGGTGTCGTTTCTGACGCTGGTCACGCTGTTTGCCCGCACGGACTTGTCGGTAGCGCTGGTGGCGGCCAATTCGCATTCCGACAAGCCGATGATCTTCAAGCTGGCCGGAACCTGGGGCAACCACGAAGGATCGATGCTGCTGTGGGTCACGGTGATGGCCTTTGCCGGTGGCCTGATCGCGCTGGTGGAGCGTCGCCTGCCCGAGCGCACAATGCTGGCCACGCTGGGCGCGCAGGCCTTCGTGGGGCTGGGTTTCTATGCCTTCCTGCTGTTCTCCTCCAACCCGTTCGAGCGGCTGGCCAGCCCGCCACCCGAGGGCAATGGCCTGAACCCGCTGCTGCAGGACATCGGCCTCGCCTTCCATCCGCCCACGCTTTACGTCGGCTATGTCGGCCTGTCGGTGGCCTTCAGCTTCGTGGTTGGCGCACTGCTGACGCGGCAGGTGACACCGGATTTTGCCAAGGCCATGCGCCCTTGGGTGCTGGCGGCGTGGATTTTCCTGACCGTGGGTATCACCGCCGGATCGTACTGGGCCTATTACGAGCTGGGCTGGGGCGGCTGGTGGTTCTGGGATCCGACCGAGAATGCCAGCCTGATGCCGTGGCTGGCGGCGACCGCGCTGCTCCATTCGGCCAGCGTGCTGGCGGCGCGCGATGCCTTGCGGGCGTGGACCGTGATGCTGGGCGTGGTGGCCTTCAGCATGAGCATGGTGGGCACCTTCCTGGTCCGCTCGGGCATCCTGACCAGTGTCCACGCCTTTGCGGTGGACCCGGAGCGCGGCGGCTTCATCCTGGCGCTGCTGGCGATCAACATCGGCTGCGCGCTGGCACTGTTCGCGTTCCGTGCAGGCACCGTGGCTGAAGGCGAGCGGTTCAGCCTGTTCAGCCGCGAGGGCGCGCTGGTGATCAACAACGTGGCGCTGTCGGCCATCCTGGGCATCGTGCTGCTGGGTACGCTGTACCCGCTGCTGACCGAGGCGTTTGATGTGCGGGTGTCTGTTGGCCCGCCATATTTCGATCCGGTGTCCGCGCTGTTCGTGCTGCCGATGCTGCTGGTGATGGCGGTGGGGCCGCTGTTGCGCTGGCGCGGGGACAACCCGGCGCGCGTGCGCCTACCGGTGATACTGTTGGCGGCGCTGGGGCTGGTTGTCCTGCTGGGCGTATGGTTGTTGAGCGACGTGGGCATTCTCCCGCTGCTGGGGTTTGCCGTGGCCGCCGTAGTGCTGGTGGGCACTCTGCTGCCCTTGCGCGGGCGCAACCTGCGCCGCTTGCCGCTGGCAACCTGGGGCATGGTGGTGGCGCATTTCGGCGTGGGCATCTGCCTGTTCGGCATGGCTGCCGACAGCGCTTTCCAGACCGAGCGGCTGGTTGCCGCCAACGTGGGCGACGTGATCGAGGTTGGCCCGTGGTCGGCGCGGCTGGAATCGGTGGCGCCGGTGGCGGGACCGAACTGGACTGCGCTGGAAGCGGCGATCGGCGTCAGCCACAAGGGCGGGGCGGAAACGCTGACCCATCCGCAGGCGCGCAGCTTCTGGTCACCGCCGACCGAGACGAGCGAAGTGTCGCTGGTCACGCGGTGGAACGGCCAGCTGTATGTCGCACTGGGTGACCAGGCGGCGGATGGCCGCTGGCAGGTGCGCTTGTGGTGGAAGCCGTTCGTCACGTGGATCTGGTATGGCGGCCTGATGATTGCCCTTGGCGGCCTGCTGGCGCTGATCGGCCGCGTGCGCGTGGACGTGGCCCGCCGCGTGGCCACTCGCAAGATTGCCGAGCGCAAGGCTGACACCGAGGCCGTGGCATGACCCGGCTGCGCGTGTTCCTGTGGGGCATTGTCGCCGTGTCGTTGGCGGTGTTCGGCCTGTTTGCCTACCAGCTCAGCCAGCCCAAGGACGACTTCATCCAGAGTGCGATGATCGGCAAGCCGATGCCGCAGTTTGACCTGCGACCCGCCGTGGAAGGTTTGCCCGGCCTGGCGACGGCCGATTTGGCCAATGGCCGGCCCAAGCTGGTCAACGTGTTCGCCAGCTGGTGCATCCCGTGCCGCGTGGAGGCCCCGCAAATGGAGGCGCTGCGCCAGAACGGGGTGGACATCGTCGCCATCGCCATCCGCGACCGGCCAGAGGACCTGGCGCAGTTTTTTGCCGTGTATGGCAACCCGTTCACCCGCGTGGGAGCGGACGATGTGTCTGCCGTGCAGCTGTCGATCGGCTCCAGCGGCGTGCCGGAGACCTTCGTGGTCGATGGCCGGGGGATCATCCGTTACCAGCACATAGGCGAAATCCGGCCCGAGCATGTCGCGCTGCTGATGGCCAAGTTGCAGGAGGCCCAATCGTGACCGTCTGCGTGAAGCGCGCCTTGTTCCTCGCCGCAGCCTTGGCAATGGCCGCGCCCGTCATCGCGCAGGATTCGCTGCCGCCGGCGCCTTATGCCTATACCGAACTGCCCGATCCGGCGCAGGAGGAAGCCGCGCTGCACCTGATGCAGACGATCCGTTGCCTGACCTGCCAGAGCCAGTCGGTGGCTGACAGCGACGCGCAGATGGCGGGCGACATGCGCCACCTGATCCGCACCCGCATCGCCGCCGGGGAAACGCCCGATCAGGTGCGCGCCTGGCTCGTGGAGCGGTACGGCGATTACATCAGCTATGAACCCACGGTCAGCGCCACCACCTGGCCGCTGTTCGCCGGGCCGCTGCTGCTGGTCCTGCTTGCGGCGGTGATCCTGCGCGGGCGGCTGGCCAAGCGGAAGGGCGCTACTGTCGCCAAGAGAGGGGCACAATGACCTGGGTAATTGCCCTGCTGGCCGCCGTGGCCGCGTTTGCCGTGGCCGTGGCGGTGTTCCGCCTGCCACGCGCCACCTGGACCAGCCTTGCCGCTGCGCTGGTATTCGGGCTGGCGGGCTATACCCTGCAGGCCAGCCCCGCCATTCCCGGTGCTCCGCAGGCAGCCACGCAACAGGCCTATGTCGACGAATGGGAGATCATCCCCTCGCGGCAGTTGCTGGTTGGGGCGGGCGAGAAATCGCGCGATCCTTCGCTGATCACTGCCGACGCCTTTGCGCGGCAGGGCCAGTTCGAGGACGCATCGGTGTTCTATCGCAATATCGTGACGCAGCAGCCGCAGGATTTTGAGGCCTGGGTGGCGCTGGGTAACGCGCTGGTGGAGCAGGCCGATGGCAACCTGACGCAGGCCAGCGTCTATGCCTTCCGCCAGGCCAACCTGCTGCGGCCAAACAGTCCCGCGCCGGGGTATTTCCTGGGCCTGTCGCTGATCCGGCAGGGCCGCATGATGGAAGCGCGCAGCGTGTGGCGCGAGGCGCTGGATGGCATGGCTGCAGCAACTCCTGCAGATGCGTCCGGGGATGAGGCGCGCACCTTCATGGCCGATCGCCTCGACCGGCTGGAATCGATGCTGCAACAGGCAGGAGCAATCCCGCCGGCAGATGCGGCAGCGCCGCAACAGGACTAGCCGTCCTGCGCATTGCCGTGGTGTCGGGACGCTGCTAAGCGCGCCCCTTCCACGGCTTGCGGGGGCGCCGGGCAGCAGGGGCAAGTTGAGCCGATGAGTGCACATGCAAGCACCGACAAGACCACTGCCGCCAAGCTGAAGCTGGCGGTTGGCGCGGTCGGCGTGGTCTTCGGCGACATCGGCACCAGCCCGCTCTATGCGTTCCGCGAAACCTTTGCCTCGCACGATGGCGCGCCGGGCATCCTGGTCGATCCCGATCACATCCACGGCGTGCTGAGCCTGGTGTTCTGGTCGATGATGATCGTGGTGACGTTCAAATACGTGCTCACCATCATGAAGGCCGATAACCGGGGCGAGGGCGGCAGCCTGGCGCTGCTGGCGCTGCTCAACCGCAAGACCGATAACGTGCGGCTCACCGCCGTATTGGTGCTGCTGGGGGTGTTTGCCACGGCGCTGTTCTATGGCGATTCGATGATCACACCGGCCATGTCGGTGCTGTCCGCGACCGAGGGCCTGCAATACATCGTGCCGGGGTTCGAGCCGTACATCGTGCCCAGCGCCATCGCGCTGCTGGTGGGCCTGTTTGCCATCCAGGCGCGCGGAACGGAGCAGGTGGGCGGACTGTTTGGGCCGATCATGCTGGCCTATTTCATGACGCTGGCGGCGCTGGGGGTCTATCACCTGATGGGCAACCCGGCGATTATCGTGGAAACGCTGAACCCGTTGAACGCCGTGCGGTTCTTCATCTCGGATGGCTGGCTCGCCTTCGTGGCCATGGGCAGCGTTGTGCTGGCGGTGACCGGGGCCGAGGCGCTCTATGCCGACATGGGCCATTTCGGCCGCGCACCGATCGGCATTTCGTGGATGGCTTTCGTGCTGCCCGCGCTGATGCTGAATTATATGGGGCAGGGGGCCTTCGTGCTGGCCCCCACTTCGGTCGGGGCGCTGGTGATCCAGGATCCGTTCTTCCTGATGATCCCCGATCTGGTGCGCATTCCGGTGATCATGCTGGCCATTTGCGCCACCCTGATTGCCAGCCAGGCGGTGATCAGCGGCGCGTTCAGCCTGACCCAGCAGGCCATCCAGCTGGGCTTTATCCCGCGCATGGTGATCAAGCACACCAGCGCCTCTGCCGCGGGGCAGATCTATATTCCCATGATCAACTGGGCGCTGATGGTGGCCGTGATCCTGCTGGTGCTGTTTTTCCAGTCATCCAGCAACCTTGCGGCGGCCTATGGCATCGCGGTGACGGGCGCGATGTTCATCGATACGATGTTGCTGGCCGCCGTGCTGATCACCTTGTGGAAATGGCCGCTGTGGAAATCGCTGCCGCTGGTCATCGGCTTTGCCGTGGTGGACATGGCCTATCTTGGCGCCAACCTGATCAAGGTGCCGCACGGCGGCTGGGTGCCGCTGGTGATCGGCTTCATCATCTTCACCATGCTGACCACATGGTCACGCGGGCGCTCGTTGATGCGCGCCAGCATGGCCGAACTGGGGCTGCCGCTGGATATCTTCGCCAAGAGCGCGCACAATTCCGCCAAGCGGGTGTCGGGCACGGCGATCTTCATGAACTCGGGCTCGTCCGGCACGCCTTCGGCGCTGCTGCACAACATCAAGCACAACAAGGTGCTGCATGAACGCGTGGTGGTGCTGACGGTGGCCATTTCCGACGTGCCCTACGTCGATCCGGCCGAGCGGATCGAGACGCACGTCATCGGCGAGGGCTTCTACCGCGTGATCCTGCACTATGGTTTCATGGAAGAGACCAACGTGGCGGGCGAACTGGAGAAGGTGGACATCTGCGGCGGCAAGTTCGAGATGATGCAGACCAGCTTCTTCCTCAGCCGCCAGACACTGCTGGCTTCCGAGCGGCCGGGCATGGCGATCTGGCGCGAGAAGCTGTTCAGCTGGATGATGCGCAATGCCGCCACGCCGATGGAATTCTTCCACCTGCCCACCAACCGCGTAGTGGAACTGGGCAGCCAGGTAGAGATCTGACGGCGACTGGCCCGGCCAGTTGGGCGAACAGCCAGTCAGGCGAACAGGCCAGTTAGGTGAACAGGCTGGCTGCGCGCAGGCCCAGCGTCAGCACCAGCACTGCCAGGCTGGCCACCAGTGCCAGCAAGGCCGGCCTGCCCGTTTTTAGCCCGGCATTGACGGCCACGATCCCGGCCTTGAACGCCATGTTGATCGCCACCGTGCCGGCCAGCGCCAGCGCCGCCATATCGATCTGCACGCCGCCCCGCGGCAGGGCCGAAAAGGCGACGATGGCCGCATCGACATCGAAGCTGCCGGCGATGAACAACGACAAGGCGGCCCCTTGCTGGCCATATTCAACCTGCGCCCAGCGCACCAGCAACGATGCCACCGCCACCGCCAGCAGGAAGCCGAACGCGGGCAGCAGTTCGAACGGTTTTGCTGACAGCGGCGTATCGGTGCGGTCTGCCGATACCTCCCTCCGCCAGACGAGGAAGGCCGCCACTGCCGCCGTCAGGGCTGCTGGTGCCAGCAGGCCCAGGATAGGCAAGGCAATATCCGGCGCCAGGGCGGCGGCAAGGATGACCACCCGGCAATACATGATGGCGCTGGCCAGCGCGATGCCGCTGGCATAGTGGCCGTGCTGGCCGTCCTCCATCTGGCTGGCGAAGGCTGCGGTAACGGCAGTTGACGAATAGGCCCCGCCGATCACGGCGGTGGCCAGCGTGCCGCGATGCTGCCCGAACAGCCGGTTGGCGACGTATCCGGCCACGGACAGGCCGGTGACCAGCACCACCACCAGCCACAGGCGGAACGGATTCCAGGCATCGTAAGGGCCATAATTCGCATCGGGAAGGAACGGCAGCACGGCCACCGCGATTACCGCAAACCTGGCGATGGCCCGCAATTCGCTTTCCGTCAGCTTGCGCAGGATGCCGTGTATCGGTTGGCGCATGGCCAGGATCAGCGTGACGACCGCCGCGCCCGCCAGGGCCAGCGCCGCCATGTCCGCGCCGGCCAGCAGGCCGAGGCACAGCGTGGTGAAGGCGGCAATCATCGTCGTCGCATCGCGGCTGGCCGGATCGGTCCGGGGCCGCAGGAAGGCACCGGCCAGCAGCACGGCCATGCACGCCAGCAGGATCGCGGCAAGGATGGAAGACAAGTGCAGGAAAAGGATGGCGATCAGGCCGCCACAGGTGCCGATCAGGGTAAAGGTGCGGACCCCGGCGACGCGGGTTCCTTCGATTTCCTCGCGCTGGCGCCAGCCGCGCTCTATCCCGACCAGCAAGCCGGCGGCCAAAGCCGCCAGCAAATGCAGCACCAGATCGGCCTGCGTTGCCAAGTCATTCCCTGCCACCATACCCTCGCCATACCGGAGCAGTCGTCTTGCGGATACGGGGCAGTTGCCTGCGGTCCGCTCATTAAAAAAGGGCGCCCCGGCCTGAACGGAGCGCCCCCTTGTTATACGGCTGCCAAAATCAGCCCAGGTTGGCGCTGACCATGCAGTAGAGCATCGGCAGGCTCAGCAGCAGGTTGGTGCGGCTGGCAATCAGCGCGCGCGGTGCGGCAGCGGCCTTTTCAGCATCGGTTGCTTCCACGATGCCGAGGATCTTCTTCTGCGCGGGCCAGATGATGAACCACACGTTGAACGCCATGATCAGCGCCAGCCACATGCCCAGGCCGATCATCGCCACGCCGCCGGTGCCGGCGAAGGTGAGTGCGGGCACCAGGTAGCCGTTGTGTCCGGCCACGATCAGGCCGGTCAGCACGGTCAGCAGCGCGGCCCAGCGGAAGAAGAAGAACACCTTGGGGGCGATATAGCCCGTCACGCCCTTCTTCAGTTCGGCAGGAACGGATGGCATGGTCGGTACCTGCACGAAGTTCAAGTAATACAGCAGGCCGATCCACAGGATGCCGAAGAAGGTATGCAGCCAGCGGAACACGTCATCGGTGATCGCCTTGGCGCCTTCGCCGGTCCAGCCGGTAAACGCTGCGATCACCACGATCGCCAGAACAAGCCCCACCGCCAGCACGGCATGCAGGTTGCCAAAAAACTTCGTCATGTTGTGATCCCCTCGTCAAACAACGTTGGGCAACGCTTAGGCGCAAAACCGCCGTGCTGCCAAGTACGCTGTTAGTGCAGGGTCACTCGTGAGGCGGATTCTCCAGCACCTCGGCATCGGCGTCCTTGTCCACCGCCAGCCCGTGCTTCAGCAGCATGGGGATCTGGGTGAAGGTGAACAGGAAGCTCAGCGGCATGAACAGCCACAGCTTGGCCGCCAGCCACGATTCAAAACTGAGCGTGTAGATCAGCACGGTGTTCAGCACGGCGAGGAACAGGAAAAACACGCCCCAGTTGCGGCTCAGCAGTAGCCAGCCTTGCTCGGTCAGCCCTTCGAAAGCGGCTTCCAGCAGGTACTTGAGCATCGGCTTGCCCTTCAGCCAGCCGCCCAGCAGGATCGCCCCGAAGGCGATGTAGAT
>JAZKFK010000009.1:0-5209 GCA_040386475.1 Pseudomonadota bacterium
GCCTATGCCCACGCGGTAGAGCAGGAATACCGGTTCTATTCCTACGGTGATTCCAGCCTCCTTTTACCCGCGCAAGATTAAGTGCGCTTGTAAAACCTACCTTGGGCGTCATGGTCCGGCCCATGGTCACAGACATTTCCGATCCGATTCTGGATATCCGCGGTCTCGAGAAGACCTACCACGGTGGCACCACCGCGCTGGGCGGGGTTGACCTGCAAATCCGCCGCGGCGAGATCTTTGCGCTGCTGGGGCCAAATGGCGCAGGCAAGACCACGCTGATCGGCGCGGTCTGCGGGTTGGTGAAGCCTACCGGCGGTTCCATTCGCGCTTTCGGGCATGATGTGGCGCACGATTGGCGCAAGGTGCGCAGCCGCATCGGGCTGGTGCCGCAGGAACTGGCCTTCGACATGTTCGACAAGGTGATCCGCCAGGTGCGCTATTCGCGTGGCCTGTTCGGCCTGCCCAACGATGAGGCGCGCATCGAGGAAGTGCTGCGCGCGCTGAGCCTGTGGGACAAGCGGGACGAGCAGATCCGCAAGCTATCAGGCGGCATGAAGCGCCGGGTGATGATCGCCAAGGCCCTGGCGCACGATCCTGAGCTGTTGTTCCTGGACGAGCCGACGGCAGGCGTGGACGTGGAACTGCGGCGCGACATGTGGGCGCAGATCGGCGAACTGCGCAAGCGCGGCACCACCATCATCCTGACCACGCATTACATCGAGGAGGCCGAGGAAATGGCCGACCGCGTTGGCGTGATCAACAAGGGCCGCATCCTGCTGGTGGACGACAAGACGTCGATCATGGGCAAGCTGGGGCGCACCGAGGCGCGCTTTACGCTGGCCGCGCCGTTGACCGCCATGCCTGATGCCTTGGCACACTATCCTGTGACACTGGACGAGGGCGGTTTCCGGCTCACCTATCGCGGCGGCGATGGCACCGGCAAGGGCAATCGCGAAGTGGCCGATCTGGCGCAGGATCTTACCCGCCACGGCATTGGCTTTACCGGCCTGGTAACCGCCGAGTCGACGCTTGAGGAGATTTTCGTGGGCTTGTTGACCGATGGTCAGACATCTGGGGAGAAGGCAGCATGAACCTGCGCGGCTCACTCGCCATCCTGCAGAATGAACTGAACCGGTTCTTCCGCACCACCTTCGGCTCGATCATCTCACCGGTGCTGACCACATCGCTGTACTTCATCGTCTTTGGCGCGGCCATCGGCGGGCGCATCCAGGAGATCGGCGGGGTCAGTTATGGTGCCTTCATCGTGCCCGGCCTGCTGATGCTGACGCTGCTTTCCGAAAGCACCAGCAACGCCAGTTTTGGTATCTACATGCCCAAGTTCACCGGCGCGATTTACGAGCTGCTGTCCGCGCCCGTAGGTGTGGCCGAAACGCTGATCGGCTTTGTCGGCGCGGCGGCGCTGAAATCGCTGATCATTGCGGCGATCATCCTGATCACGGCAACCTTCTTCGTCGATTACACCATCGCCCATCCGCTGCTGGCGGCGGGCTATGTGTTGCTGGTGGCGGCCGCTTTCAGCCTCTTCGGCTTCATCCTGGGGCTGTGGGCCGACGGGTTCGAGCGGTTGCAGATCGTGCCCATGCTGATCCTGACCCCGCTGACCTTCCTTGGCGGCACGTTCTATTCCATCGACATGCTGGCCGAGCCGTGGCGCACCGTGGCGCAGCTCAATCCCATCTTCTACCTGATCAACGGCCTGCGCTGGACCTTCACCGGCACCAGCGACGTGCCGATCGGACTGGCCTTCGGGATGACCCTGGCATTCGTGGTGATCTGCATTGCGGTGATCACCTTCATCTTCCGCACGGGTTGGCGCCTGAGGGAGTGACTGCCTTTGGGGGAGTTGCCGGACGGATTCAATTTGGTCGCCCCGGGGCCATGGACAGGCGAATATCGCCGCTCCAACGACCGCACGGATCGCAAGCAGTTGCAACCGATACGCTGAGCCGCTTTACGCTGGTCTATGACTTCTGATTCTAGACCCCAAACTCGCCAGCGTTTCGAATTCACTATCTCCGCAACCGACGGCAAGGCCCGCACCGGCACCATTGCCATGCGCCGTGGCGAAATCCGTACGCCCGCCTTCATGCCGGTGGGCACCGCCGCCACGGTAAAGGCGATGAAGCCCGAGGCCGTGCGCGCCACGGGGGCGGACATCATCCTTGGCAACACCTATCACCTGATGCTGCGTCCTGGCGCAGAGCGGGTGGCGCGGCTTGGCGGGCTGCACAAGTTCATGAACTGGCCACGCCCGATCCTGACCGACAGCGGCGGCTACCAGGTGATGAGCCTGGCCGACCTGCGCAAGTTGACCGAGGAAGGCGTCAGCTTCAAAAGCCACATCGATGGCTCCAGGCACATGCTCACGCCGGAACGCAGCATGGAAATCCAGCGCCTGCTGGGCAGCGACATCGTGATGGCGTTTGACGAATGCCCCCGCGCCGACCGTCCGCGCGACGAGATTGCCGCGAGCATGGAACTCTCCATGCGCTGGGCCAGACGCAGCCGCGACGGGTTTGACAGTGGCGGCGAGCACGCGGAAGCTTCCGCCCTGTTCGGCATCCAGCAAGGCGCGCTGGACGAAGACTTGCGCCGTACCTCCGCCCAGAAGCTGACCGAGATCGGCTTTGACGGCTATGCCATCGGCGGGCTGGCCGTGGGCGAGGGGCAGGAGGCGATGTTCGCCACCCTCGATTTCGCCCCCGCCATGCTGCCCGAAGATCGTCCGCGATACCTGATGGGCGTGGGCAAGCCCGACGATCTGGTGGGCGCGGTGGAGCGCGGGGTGGACATGTTCGATTGCGTGCTGCCCACGCGATCAGGCCGCAACGGACAAGCCTTCACATGGAATGGTCCGCTCAACATCCGCAACGCCGCCCATGCCGAGGACACCGGCCCGCTCGATCCGCGCTGCACCTGTCCGACCTGCGCCACTTACAGTCGCGCGTACCTCCACCACCTCAACAAGGCGGGCGAGATTTTAGGTGCCATGCTGATGACCGAGCATAACCTGTCGTTTTACCAGCAGTTGATGGCCGCAATGCGCGGCGCGATTGCGGGCGGTACGTTTGCGGCATTCGCGGCGCAGTTCCGCAGCGATTACCTGCGCCGCTGAACAAAAAAGGGCGGCCCTTGCGGACCGCCCTTTTTTTGTTTGGCTGAATGCCGGACTTAGCGCGAGTAGAACTCGACCACCAGGTTCGGTTCCATCTGCACCGGATAAGGCACTTCATCCAGCGTGGGCACGCGGGTGAAGGTGACCTTGTCGGTGCCGTCGACGGCCACGTACTCGGGAATGTCACGCTCGGGCAGGCTCTGCGCTTCGATCACCAGCGCCATGTTCTGCGCCTTGTCACCCAGGCTGATCACGTCGCCCACGTCGATACGACGGCTGGCGATGTTGCACTTCACGCCGTTGACGCGGATGTGGCCGTGCGAAACGATCTGACGGGCGGCGAACACGGTGGGGGCGAACTTGGCGCGATAGACCACCATGGCCAGGCGGCGTTCCAGCAGGCCGATCAGGTTCTGGCTGGCGTCGCCCTTCATCGAAGATGCTTCTTCATACGTGCGGCGGAACTGCTTTTCCGTCACATCGCCGTAATAGCCCTTCAGCTTCTGCTTGGCGCGCAGCTGCAGACCGAAGTCCGAAACCTTGCCCTTGCGGCGCTGGCCGTGCTGGCCGGGGCCATACGAACGCTTGTTGACGGGCGAGCTGGGGCGACCCCAGATGTTCTCGCCCATACGACGGTCGAGTTTATGCTTGGCGCTATGGCGCTTCGACATGGGTAGTCTCCAATTTGCGTACCCCATCCCGTTGATGGAGCTTCAACCCGGTATCGCACCACAAGGCCTAGGTGCCTTGCGCGGCCACCGCTTCACCGGGATGCGGGGCCAATCGAATGGACGCTCACGAGGAGCGGACAGTCGAAGTGAAGGCGCGCGGATAGACGATGGCGGGCGGAAGTCAACCCTGAGGGCGGATCGGCTTGACCAGATAGCGGATGATGCCGCGCAGTGTCCGCACCTCAAGGTGGTTCCAGCCCGGCCGGGTCAGCACATTGCGCATGGCCAGGCGCGAGGCTTCGATCCGCGCGGCGGGGCGGTAATAGCCGCGTTCGCCCAACAGGGCATCGACCTGGTTGATCAGGCCTTCCAGCTCCTCCTGCGGGGCGGGGGGGAGGATTTCCTCCACCGTCGGCTGCGCCAGATCGACGTGCTTGGACCATTCATAAGCGCACAGGATCACCGCCTGCGCCAGGTTGAGCGAGGCGAATTGCGGATTGATCGGCACGGTCAGGATCTTGCGGGCGAGCGCCAGGTCCTCGGTCTCCAGGCCGGACCGCTCCGGGCCGAACAGGATGGCGCTGCGGCCGTCTTGTCCGGCAATCTCGCTGGCGGCTTGCGCAGGCGTGACCACTTCCTTGGTGACGCCGCGCTTGCGCACCGTGGTGGCATAGACATGCGTGCAGTCGGCCACAGCATCGGCGACACTTTCGAATACCTGCGCCTGTTTCAGCACCACATCCGCGCCCGCAGCGGCAGGTCCGGCGGAAGGGTTGGGCCAGCCATCGCGCGGGGTCACCAGGCGCAGTTCGGTCAGCCCGAAGTTCAGCATGGCGCGCGCCGCCTTGCCGATGTTCTCGCCCAGTTGCGGCCGGACCAGGACGATAACCGGTGCTCTATTCTCCGCCGACATCGCGCACCTGGCTGGCGAATTCCTCGAAATCGCGCGCCTCGCCGAAATCGCGATAGACCGATGCGAAGCGGATATAGGCCACGGAGTCGATCTGGCGCAGGCCGTCCATCACCATTTCACCAATGCGCGAGCTGGGCACTTCGCCGTCGCCAGCGGTTTCCACCTGCCGCTGGATGCCGGATACCAGCTGGTCGATCCGCTCCTGCTCGATCCCGCGCTTGCGGCAGGCAAGGCCGATGGCCTGTTCGATCTTGGCGCGCTCGAATGCTTCCCGTTTGCCGCCACTCTTGATCACGGTGACATCGCGCAGTTGCACCCGCTCGAAAGTGGTGAAGCGCCCGCCGCAGCTTTCGCACTGACGGCGGCGGCGGATCGAGGTGTTGTCCTCGGTCGGCCGCGAATCCTTTACCTGACTGTCGTCATGGGCGCAAAACGGGCAACGCATTGGTCAGGGGCGAATGCGCTTGTAGAGCATGATGCCCGCACCAG
>JAZKFK010000010.1:0-13080 GCA_040386475.1 Pseudomonadota bacterium
TGGGGCTGATCGGGGGGATGAGCTGGATCTCCACCCGAAGCTATTACGAGGATATCAACCGCGCAGTGCAGCGGCGTCGCGGACCTACGGCCAGCGCGCCAATGGTGATCGACAATCTCGATTTCCGCGCTCTGGTGGGGCTGAACACTGATGACGACTGGGCGCGCGCTGCGGTTGAGCTGATCGCCAGCGCCAAACGGCTGGAAGCGGCGGGTGCAGGCATGATCGCTATTGCCGCCAATTCGATGCACCGGGTGATCCGCGAAGTGGAGGCCGAAGTTTCGGTGCCCGTGCTGCACATTGCCGAATGCGTGGGCGAGGCGATGGCCGTCGACGGGGTGAAGAAGGCTGCGCTGATCGGATCGCGCAACGTGGTCACCGGCGGGTTCTATCGCCGACGTCTGGTGGCGCACGGGATCGACCTGCTGCCGCCCGACGTGGCGCACGCGGCCGAGATCGACCGCTTCATTTATGAACAGCTGATCGTGGGGCGCGCCAGTCGCACCGCTGAACGGTTGTTCCGCACTATCATCACCGAACAGGCGCAGGAAGGCGCGCAGGCCATCGTGCTGGCAGCAACCGAGCTGAACCAGGTGGTGGACGTTGATGCCAACGTGCTGCCGATTTACGACAGCGGCCGGATCCACGCGCGCCGCGCCGCCCAATGGTTGCTGGAAGAGGACGGCTGAACGCAGGTTCCCCAACTGTTCCCGTTGCCACCTACCCCGTCGGCTTCTAGCCCCAGACCCATGTCGCTTGCCCCCTTTGCCGCCGATCCCGCCCGTTCGCGCGGCCGTGAATTTGCGCTGGGCGCGGAGGGCACGCGCGGGCCGCGCAGCCCGTTCCAGCGAGATCGGGACCGGATTATCCATTCGATCGCGTTCCGGCGGCTGGCGGGCAAGGCGCAGGTGTTCATCGCCCCCGATGGTGACCACTATCGCGTGCGCCTGACGCACAGCTTGGAAGTGGCGCAGATCGGCCGCGTGGTCGCCCGCTCGCTGGGGCTGGACGAAGACCTGACCGAAGCGCTGTGCCTGGCGCACGATATCGGCCATCCCCCGTTCGGCCATTCGGGCGAGGATGCGCTGGCCGCCGCGCTGGAGAACCACGGCGGGTGGGACCATAACGAGCATTGCCTGCGCGTGTTGATGCGGCTGGAACGGCCTTATGCCGACGTGGCGGGGCTCAACCTCAGTTGGGAGATGCTGGAGGGGTTGGCCAAGCATAACGGTCCCGTCACCACGCCCGGCTGGGCCTTGAGTGAGCTTGACGCAGCCTGCCCGCTGGACCTGGCGCAATGGTCATCGCTGGAAGCACAGGTGGCCGCGCTGGCGGACGACATTGCGTACGACAACCATGACATTGACGATGGCCTGCGCGCCGGGTTCCTGCAGCTCGACGATCTGCTGACCCTCGATTTCCTTGAGGACCAGTGGAACGCGGTGCGCGCGCGCCATCCCCACGCGCCGCAGGGACTGCAGTTGCGCGAACTGGTGCGCGACCAGATTGGCGTGATGGTAACCGACCTGATCGCCACCACGCGCGCCAACGTCGCCGACATTGGCTCAGGCGAGGAGGTGCGGCAGGCCGGCCGCGCGCTTGCCACGCTGTCGCCCGAATGGGCCGCCCGCGAACGGCGGCTGAAGGCCTTCCTGTACGAGCGGCTGTATTTCCACCCCGAACAGCTGGCCACGGCCAAGGTGGCGCACAAGGTGATCGCCCAGCTTTATGCTGCGTTCGACCAGCAGCCTGCGCTGATGAGCCCCGGCTGGGCCGCCAGCCTGCCGGAAGATAGCGCTGCGCGCGCGCGGCACATTGCCGATTTCATCGCCGGGATGACCGATCGCTACGCCATTGACCGCTATGCTCAGGTGTTTGGCGAGGTGCCGGCGGGCCTGTCCAATGTCTGAACCGCGCCGCGTGCTGGTGCTTGGTGCATCTGGCCTGGTGGGCCAGCAAGTGCTGGCGCAGGCCGTGGGGCGGGCCGATGTGCGGCTGGTGGCCGTGGCGCGCAGCGAAGTGGCCCTGCCGCCCGGCGCGCGGATGGAAGTGCTGCTGGCACCCGTCAGTGATTGGGATCTCGCGATTGCCGAAAGCGGTGCGTCTCACGTGATCTGCGCGCTGGGCACCACGATCCGCCAGCAAGGCGGCGACCGCGAGGCCTTTGCGGCAATTGACCGCGACCTCGTGCTGAGGATGGCGATGCATGCCAAGGTATCTGGGGCAACGGGCTTCGTAGCCGTGTCCAGCGTGGGCGCCGCGCTGTCCTCGCGCAATTTCTACCTGCGGACCAAGGCCGAGATGGAAGCGGGATTGGAGAAGCTTGGCTTCGCGCGGCTGGATGTGCTGCGGCCCGGCCTGCTGCGCGGGCATCGACGCGAAGCGCGCCCGCTTGAGCTGCTTGGCCAGCTTGCTGCGCCGCTGGGCGGCCTGGTGCTGCACGGCGAACGGCGCAAATACCGGGCGATCTCCGCGCAGATCGTCGCGGCTGCGGCACTACAGGCCGCGTGCGAGAAGGCGCGCGGTCGTTTCGTGCATCATTATGACGATATGATGCGTATGGCTGGCCGCTGGCGGCGTGACGCCGCAGGAGAGCTTTGATGTGGGATGTGGTGTTTGGTGGGGCCAATGTGCTGGCGCTATTGTGCTGGATTGGCCTGATCCTGGGCCCGCGCGGCAACCTGCCGCACGCCGCAATCATGTATGTTGGCGTCGGCTTGTTGTGCGTGACCTATACCCTGCTGCTAATTTCGTTGCTGGGCGGCATGGTCGATCCCGGCAAGGCGGCAGAGGCGGGCAGCGGAAACTTTTTCACCATCGAAGGGGTGCGCAATTTCTTCTTGTCGGATGGCGGCGTAACCGTTGGCTGGATCCATTACCTGGCGCTGGACCTGTTCACCGGCCTGTGGATCGCCCGCGACGCCGATTCCAAGGCATTCCAGCGCTGGTGGCAAGTTCCGGTCCTGCTGGTGACGTTCCTGGCTGGACCGCTGGGCCTGCTGATCTGGCTGACGATCCGCGAGAAGGCTGCCCGCCGCGCCGCCGGCATGCGCAGCCGTATCAAATCCTGAGCAATGGACGCAAAAACGGGGCGGACCGGCTGCATGCCATGTCCGCCCCGCTGATGGATGCTTGCCGATAAGGGCAGCGATTGCTTACGTCTCTTCGTCAACTGCGTTGGCAGCGGATTCGAGATCCGCACCGGCGCCGCGCACGGTGTTGCAGGCGGTGGCGCTAAGCGCGAGCACGCTGGCGGTCAGGCAAATGATGATCTTGCGGGTCATGGAATATCCTTTCGTCCACGATCAACGAACACACGCCGCTCAGGTTCCCCCGGTTATGCCGCGCTGGTCGATAAAGCGCATGTGCATCACCCGTTCGCGCCAGCCGATGATCAGACCCGCCAGGATGATCAGCGGTGCGCCAAACCAGGTGCTGGTCGAGGGCAGGGTGGCAAACAGCAACCAGCCAAACAGCGTGGCCCAGACGATCGAGGAGTAATCCATCACGATCACGCTGGCGACCTGGCCAAAGCGCAAGGCCAAGGTGATCCCCACTTGGCCCAGTGTGCCGCTCAGCCCGATGGCCAGCAGCAGCAGCCAGTCCTCCCAGCCGTGGGCGGTGGATACAAAGGGCAAGGCCGGCAACAGGCATACGGTGCTGGTGACGGCGAACCAGAATACGATGGCCATCGCGCTTTCGGTTTTTGACAAGTCGCGGATCTGGATCGAGATCACCGCGATCATGAACGCGCCGCCCAGCGCCACCAGCGCCCCGTTGAGGGGTATGTAGTGCCCGGCAGCTCCCGGCTGGGCGATCACGATGATCCCCAGGAAGCCTGCCAGCACGGCCGACCAGCGCCACGGCCCTACCTTCTCACGCAGCAGTACGATTGAGAGCAGCACGGCGAAGATCGGTGCGGAAAAGCCGAAGGTGGTCGCCTCGGCCAGCGGCAGCATGATCACCGCGCCGAAATTGAGGATCATGCCGATCAGCCCGGCGATCCCGCGCATCACTTGCGCCTTGGGTCGCTTGGTCGCCAGCCGCGCCACGCCGCCGCTCATCATGGCCCAGACCAACAGGATCGGGATGGCTGCCGCCTGCCGCCAGAACAGCAGTTCGATCAGGTGAATGCCGCGGGTGGAGGCATATTTGATAAGTGCCGCCATGGTGGCGAGGCCGGCAATGCCGATGAGGCGGATGAACAGGGCCAGGATCGGCCGGTCATGCTCGCGTGCGCTCATGCTTGTCCCATAGAACCCACGCGCTCAGGCGCAAGTCCAAGACCCGACTCGAAGACTTAGCCCCTAGACTTGGGATTGCGCTTGCCCCGGTCGCAACACATATGCGCGGGCGATGAGCCTTATCCATGCTTTGCTGTTTGCCAGCGATGCCACCTTGCTGGGCGTAGCGGGCGCGCTTTTCCTGTTGCTGGCAGCGGTTGCCTGGCTGGGCCAGCTGCGCCGCATGCGTCGATCATCGATCGATGCGGTCGGCTGGGTGCCGTGGAGCGGGCTTTCGCTGCTGTTCTTCGGCATCGGCGCGCTGGCGCTGATGGTGGCGGCGCTGGGCCTGCTGAAAGGTTAGAGGCAGGCTTCCAGAACGGGTCGCAGACCCGCAAGCGCGAACGCGCGTCGGCCGAATAGGCCGTAGCCAAGCGGCCCGGACGGGCCGCGCCCGGCGCTTGAGGGCGCGGGTCTCGTTAGAGACACGCCTCCAGATAGGCCTGGTCGAAGCCGAACTGGCGGGCCTTTTCCAGCGTATAGGGGCGCAGGCCGGACGAGCGGAATTCACCCAAAATCTTGCCGTCCTCGCTCTCGTCCAGATATTCGAACTTGAACAGTTCCTGCGTCACGATCACGTCACCTTCCATGCCGATCACCTCGGTGATGTTGGTGGTGCGGCGTGACCCGTCGCGCAGGCGCTTCACCTGTACGATCAGGTCCACCGACTCGGCGATCTGGCGGCTGATGGCTTCCTTGGGGATCTTGATGTCACCCATCAGGATCATGTTTTCCATACGGCCGAGGCATTCGCGCGGGGAGTTGGCGTGCAGCGTACACATCGAGCCATCGTGGCCGGTGTTCATCGCGGCGAGCAGATCGAATGCTTCCGCGCCGCGGATTTCGCCCAGGATGATCCGGTCAGGCCGCATACGCAGGGCGTTCTTCACCAGATCGCCGATGGTGATGGCACCCTGGCCTTCCAGGTTTGGCGGGCGTGTTTCCAGCGGCAGCCAATGCGGCTGTTGCAGGCGCAATTCGGCCGCGTCTTCAATGGTCAGCACGCGCTCGCCCGGGTCGATCATCTTCGACAGGGCGTTGAGCATGGTCGTCTTGCCCGAACCGGTACCGCCGGAGATGACGATGTTCATGCGGCACGCACCGGCAACCTTCAGCGCGGTCGCCATCTTGACCGACATCGAGCCGAAGCCCTGCAGCATGTCGATGGTGATCGGCTTTTCGGAAAACTTACGGATCGAGATGGCGGTGCCACGCAGCGACAGCGGCGGCACGATCACGTTGACGCGGCTGCCGTCCTTCAGGCGGGCGTCGGCCAGCGGAGTGGTCTGGTCGACGCGGCGGCCGACCTGGTTGACGATGCGCTGGGCGATCTGGAACAAGTGCTGCTCATCGCGGAACTTGATCGGGGCAATGATCAGCTTGCCCTTCTTTTCGATGTAGGTCTGGTCCGGTCCATTGACCATGATGTCGGTCACGTCAGGATCGCCCAGCAATTCCTCAAGCGGGCCGAAGCCGAGCAGTTCATCGATCAGCACCTTTTCCAGCGCGAACTGTTCGCGCCGGTTGAGGGTGATCTTCAGCTCAGCCAGCACTTCCATGATGATCGGGCGGAATTCCTCGGACAGCTCGTCCTTGGTCAGCGTGGCCGCAGCTTCGGGATCGACCCGCTCCAGCAGGCGCGGCAGCACCTGTTCCTTGATTTTGTGAACGCTGGCTTCAAAGCCTGTCGGCTGTTCCTGCGCTTCGTTGATCGAATTGGCGCGATCGGCCAACCGGGACATCGCATCGTCGCGGTTATAGGCGTTGCTGTAAGAATCCGCCGCGGGAGCGGCAGCGGCCTCGGCCGGGATCGGCGGGAATTGCTCGCCGCCGGGTGTCGCCGCGCCACCACGCATGGGGCGCGCCACCCCAAATGACGGGCGGGCACCTTGGCCCATGCCTGCTGCACCACTCTTGCGTCCGAATGCGCTCATCGCCGCGTAACCTCGTCCTCGCTTGGCCCTGCAGCCGAAAATGCCGGTGCTTGGTCAGGCGTCCCATGTCGCGAATTTAGGTGAAGAACTGGTTAAACCTGTGCTCCATCGGCGTGGTAAACGTGGTGGAGGCAGGGTTTGCAGCGGCGGACCAAGCGCCTATGGCTCGGCCTGGGTCACACGGGATCGCCGCGCGCATGCAACATTCGGATCGGGCCGGGCTGCTTTATGCCCTGGCTGGCTTTTCCACCCTGTCGATCGGCGATGCGATCATCAAGGGTATGGCAGGCGAATGGCCGGCCACTGCCATGGCCACCACCCGCTATGTCGTGGGCACCATGCTGCTGTCTGTCCTGATCGTGCGGTATTACGGCTTTGCCGCGCTGGCCCTGCCGCGCGACAAGCTGCAATGGCTGCGCGGCGTGGCGATCAGCTGTTCGGCAGTCGGCATGTTCCTGGCGGTGTGGATCATGCCGCTGGCCGAGGCGACGACGATCGCCTTCACCCAGCCGATGATAACCTCGATCCTGGCGATGATCTTCCTGAAGGAAAAAGCCAATCGCGCCACCTGGATCGCCACCTTCGCCGCCTTCGTCGGCGTGTTCATTGTCCTGCGACCCAATTTTGACAGCGCGGGCTGGGGCGTGCTGCTGCCGCTGATGGGGGCCAGCGGCATGGCGGTGACCATCATCGCCAACCGCAAGGTCACCGGTCGCGCCACCGTGCTGGCGATGCAATACTACATGTCGGTCACGGCGATGATCTTCCTGTTGTGTGCCACCACGCTGGGCCATCTGAGCGGGGTGGAGCGGTTCCAGGTAGACATGCCGCACTGGTCGGTGGTGGCCCGCTGCGCCTTCATCGGCCTGACCGCCACACTGGCACAATGGTTGATCTTCATGGGCACGGTACGGGCCGGGGCGGGCACCATTGCGCCGATGACTTATGGCCAGTTGCTGATGGCGGTGGGCCTTGGCTGGTTCTTCTTTGGCGAGCATCCCGACGCAGTAGCCTTGCTGGGCGCGGCCATCATCATCGGTGCCGGCCTGTTCCTGTGGCACAATGCGCGCCAGCGTAAGCCGCGATGACTGTGGGCCAATGACCGGGGGCGAACGGCGAGGCCTGCTGGCGGCGCTGGCGGGCTTTGCGATGTTCTCGCTGGGTGACACGGTGACCAAGACCCTGTCCGACGAATGGTCGCCATTGGCGGTGGGCGCCTTGCGCTTTGCGATGGGATCGCTGGTGCTTGGCGTGATGCTGGCCCGCAGCGAAGGCCGCGCGGCTTTCCGCCCGAAGAGCCCGTTGCTGCAACTGGCGCGCGGAGCGGCGTTGGCCGTGGCGACCGCCAGCTTCTTCTGCGCCGTGTTCATCATGCCGCTGGCCACGGCCATCTCGATTGCCTTCATCTCCCCGGCGCTGACGGCCTTGCTCAGCGGGCCGCTGCTGGGAGAGAAGGTGCGACGCGCCACCTGGCTGGCCATCTCCATCGCCTTTGCCGGGGTGCTGGTGATCCTGCAGCCCAATGTGACCGCGCTGGGCTGGCCCGCCCTGCTGCCGCTGCTGACGGCATCGGGCATGAGTATGCTGGTGATTGCCAACCGGGCCTCGGCCGGGGCGGGCAGCGGGCTTTCGATGCAGTTCTTCATGGCTGCGGTCACCGCTGTCATCCTGGCGCTGGCGGCCGTGGCCGGAGGGGTGAGCGGACTGCCGTTCTTCCACCTCGCCTGGCCCGATTGGTCCATAGTGGCGCGCTGCCTGGTAGTGACGTTTACTGGAACAACCGGCCACTGGCTGATCTATTATGGCACCACCCGCGCCGGCGCGGCCACGGTGGCCCCGGCAACATATATCCAGTTGCTCACCGCCAGCACGCTTGGCTGGCTGGTGTTTGGCAACGTGCCTTCGCTGGCGACACTGGCCGGTGCGCTGGTCATCGTCGCGGCAGGATTGATCCTGTGGTGGGACGGGCGAATCCTCGCCTCCACGCAGGAGCGTTGAGGCAAACCGTCAGTTGCGGCGGACCCACACGCGGTAAGTCCGATCGCGGATGATGTGACTGGCTGCGTGGCGGTAGTCGCGGGCGATGGCAGTTGTGACAAGGGCGACAGTATCTGCATCCTGCGGTGCCACCGGCACTACTGCCGTGACGATGGCACCCGGCCTGTTTGCCAGCACGCGCTGTAATTCTGCTAGCCGGTCGACACCCAGCGAGTTGCGCTCCATCACGTTGTTCCAGTGATCCGGATAGACGATCCGCGATGGCAGGCACGAATGGGTCAGGCGGTAGAGGGCGGTCGGGCCGTCGAACACCAGCAAGCACGGCCCCTCGGGCGCCACATGGGGCGCGATGGCTGTGACCATCTGTGTCAGGGCGGCGCGTCCGGCGCGGGTTTCGGCCGAGTGGCGCGGAATGTTCAGCAGCAGCACGGCGGACCCGAGCAGAACGGCGAGCGGAATCCAGTTCAATCGCGATGTCCGGTCGATCAGTGGCGCCGCCAGCAGCAGCACGCAGGGCACCAGGGCCGCGAAATAATACAGGTTAACCTTGTTGGGCAGATAGATCCCGGCCAGCACGCCCAGCGTCCACCAGCAGACCAGTCGATAGAACGCCGGGTCGCGCGGCGGGTTCAGCCGCCAGGCGGCGTAAAGCCCGCCCAATGCCAGCGCCGCCAGCGGGGCGAGGGCGCCAAGATGCTCGGCGACCAGTCGCGCGCCGCCCGCGGTCACCCGCTCGACGTTCGAACTGACTGTGGCATACCAGAACCAGTCGAACTGGCCCTGGCTGGCATAAAGCGCTGCCACGGCCATTGTGGGCAGCAATCCCAGCAAGGCAAAACCCGCCGCTGGCAATACCATTTGCCAAGCCGATATGGACCGCAGGTACAGCAGGGAGAACATGCCCAACACCAGGCATTGCGGGACAACTGTGGTCTTCAACTGCAGGGCCAGCCCGCCCAGCAGCATCGCTGCCGCCCCGCGCCACCATGCGCGACTCTCCCGCATCCCGCTGATCAGCAACGCCATGCCTGCTAGCAGCGGGACGAAGAAGGTCTCGCTCTGTCCCGAAAGGCTGCCATAGGCATACATCAGCGGCGCATAGGCCAGCGCTGAACCACACGCCGTGGCATCGTCGACCAGCTTGCGGGCCAGGGCGAATACCAGCCAGCTCCCGGCTACGATGAACAGCGCCGCCATCACCTGATAGGTTATCGCGTCCGGTCCGCCGAGGGCATGGGCCAGTGCGAACAGGGCGAACAGGCCCAGCGGCTTGCGGTCCCACACGTGGACATACGGCAGGTCGCCGTGCAGCAGGCGCTCGCCGATCAGCGAATACAGTTGCTCGTCGGCGTCAGGTGCCTGGTCGCCCAGCCACACGATCCGGGTGGCCAGGGCAGCTATGGCGATCAGCGCCAGCCACGCGGCGACCCTCCACCCGTCCACCCTACGATCCTGGGCAGCATCAGCGCGGGACAGGGACAACGTGGCAGCCAATCGAAGCATCTCCGGAAAAAGGAGCCGTGATGTAGACGTCGCGTGGTTAACGCTTCGCTGCCGCAACGTCGCCGGCGCGCCGCGTGCAGTGCGGCGGATGCACAATGTTAACCAATCTTTTCCCTCTGCCGTGCATGGTGCGCCGATGACGGATGCAGGCTTCATCAATCGGCCAATGTCGATCGCGCTCGACGCCGTGCGCGGTCTGGCGGCGCTGGTGGTGCTGCTGAGCCATATCGAGCAGCACGGCATCTACACCGGCACCTGGCCATTCTCCGATGTGCTGCAGCATCAGGCCGTTGTGGTGTTCTTCGTCCTTTCAGGTCTCGTGATCGCCAATTCGGCATTCCGGCGATCAGCTACGCTGGCTGACTATGTGCTGGCTCGGGTAGCGCGGATCATGCCGGTGGCGATATTTGGTGTGCTGTTCAGCCTTGCCGCATGGCTGATCGGTGACTGGTACGATCTGGATGTCATCGCGACCGCTCGCCCCGTTCAGGATCCCGACCTTGCCGCTGTTATCCTGCCGCTGCTTTTCCTGAGCGAGGCCGAATGGGCCACCGGGCTGATCTGGAATTCGCCATACTGGTCGCTGGTGCACGAGGTCTGGTATTATGCGCTCTTCGGCGCATCATTCTACCTTTGCGGCTGGAAGCGGCTTGCCGTACTGGCCCTGCTGGTGCCGCTTGCCGGTGTGCGCATGCTGTTGCTGTTCCCGGTGTGGCTGTGCGGGGCGGCCCTGGCTCGCTACGCACCTGTTAGGCCCGTGCGCGAGATGACTGCCTTGGCGTGCCTGTTTTCTGCCGTCGTGGCGATGGCCGTTGCGCATCATTACCAGCTTGTCTGGGCCCCGTTCCTCGACGCCCTGGCAAAGCCATTGTCGGATAATCTCTACCTGACCCGCCTGGCCATCAGCGACACCCTGCTGGCCATGGGCGTCGCCTTGGGTTTCCTCGGCCTGCGTCCCCTGGCTGATCAACGTGCCGAATTGCTCGACCGGCTGGAACCTCCGATCCGCTGGCTGGCCGAGTGCTCATTCACAATCTACATCATCCACTGGCCAATCCTGAACCTGCTCCATGGTTTCGGAGTCACCGTGGGCGGGAACCTGGTGCTACTGTTGGGTCTGATGGCAGTGATCGTGGCATTCTGCGGGCAGGTTGCCAGGCTGACCGAACATCGCCGGGGCAAGGTACGGCGCTGGTTGCAAACACGGTTGCCGGCTGGACGCAACAGCCCAATCGCTGCTGCACGACCGTTCTAGTTGGTGCTGCAGTCGCTCCACACTTCGTACAGCCGTTCACCGTAACGATTGGGCAAGTTGCGCGTGGTGCGTGTCCGGCAGTGAGCGCGAATCCACGGCAGCACGAGGTCGCGCGTTTCCGGGTTCACCAGTCGCCACTGCTTGTGCAGCGTGATGACCGTGTTCGGCTGCCAGGCCAGCACGCGGCGCACCTCGTCTGCCGTGTCCAGGTGGCTGACGTTGCGTTCCGGCAAGGCATCCAGATGGAGCGGGAAGGCCAGCGCGGTGGGCGGGTTGAGGCCGGTTGTGGAATAAAGCGCCACAGGGCCCTGGAACACGAACAGGCGCGGCGCCGGCTCGCTGGCCAAGATGTCAGCGGTAAGCTGGTCAATGGCGCGGCGCGATTCCTGCCGGGTTGCCAGGTCGAACTGCGGACCGAAGGCGGCGATCAGCCCGATCCCCAGCAAGCCCAGCACCGGGCCCAGCGGCTCGCGCTGCAAGGCGGGTGCGGCGCACAGCGGGAGCACCAGGATCACCGGCAGCAGGTAATGGTCAATGAAGTTGGGGATGGCCACCATGGCCAGTAGAGACGCCGCCAGCCAGCCGCCCACGATCAGCCGCGGCGCGCTCTTGCCAAGGTATTCGAACCGCTTGCCCAGCCCCAGCAGGGTAAACGGCAGCAGCGGCGCCAGGATCAGCAGCATGGCGATAAGGCGCCAGCCGATGTCGTTGGTGGGGTTATAGTCCTTGTCTAGGTTGGATAGCACCATGGCGTGCCACAGCTCGGCAAAATGGCCCATGCCGATGAAGATGCC
Source organism: Pseudomonadota bacterium (assembly GCA_040386475.1). Classification (GTDB taxonomy): domain Bacteria; phylum Pseudomonadota; class Alphaproteobacteria; order Sphingomonadales; family Sphingomonadaceae; genus Alteraurantiacibacter. The sequence continues at coordinate 11,768 of JAZKFK010000010.1, forward strand.
CGTGGCCAGCGCCATGGGCGCGGCACCGGCGGCACAATAGATCGCAGCCGCTTTCAGCATTTCGGTACGGCTGGCTCCCGCCCGGTGATGCTGCCACAGCAGAACCAGCCCCAGGAACGCCCCTTCGAACAGGCAGGTCTGCTTGAAGGTAATCGCCACGCCGCACAGCAACATCGCGCCGATTGCTGCCCGCGTGGGCACCCTGGCTACGGTGCGCGACAGCACCAGCCATGCGGCAAGCGCGATCAGCAGGTTGAACCAGACGCCGGTCTGCCCGCCGCCACCCAGAATGCGCGGCATCAACACAAGGTAGAAGGTGCCCGACAGCAGCGCACCCATTCGCCCGGTGTATAGATAAGCAATCCTGGCCAGGACAAACGCGGTCAGCGCGGCGAACAGCAGCGCGGGAATCTGGTAGGCCAGCACCGAGTCCGACAGGCCCGCAAACAGCCAGAACAGCGCGAACAGGCCGGGCCCCTTGCGGTCCCAGATGTCGACATAAGGCACGAAACCGTCGTGCATTCGCTGCCCGATCAGGAAGAACAGCGTTTCGTCGTCATGATAATTGGGGTCACCCAGCACCGTGAAGCGGGTGACCAGGGCAATGGCCAGAAACCAGCCCAGCTGCATGGGCCCCAGGCGGAACCAGCGTTCCACCACGTTACCCAGGCTGAATTGCGTCTTGTCCATCGTGCCCCCGTGCCGCTCTGGCCCGCCAAGGGGTTAGCCTCGGCATGGCGCAGGCAAAAGGGGTGGGGCGCGGTTGTCCTCAGCCCTCGACGTGTTCGGCCAGCACAGTCAGGCCGTTTTCGCCCACTTCGGCAAAGCCGCCGCGGACCTGGATGTTTTCCGGTGCGGCGCCGGCGGTGCGGAACACCTGCACAGCGCCGTCACGGATGGTGGACATGAAGGGCGCATGGCCCTCCAGCACGCCGAACTCGCCCTCCGTGCCGGGGACGACTACCATGTAGACATCCTCGGAACGGACCAGCTTGGCCGGGGTGACGAGTTCGAAATGCAGGGCCATTGTGCTTACGCGTCCTCGGCCAGCTTCTTGGCCTTTTCGATGGCCTCGTCGATGCCACCGACCATGTAGAAGGCGCTCTCCGGCAGGTGATCGTATTCGCCATCCACCACGGCCTTGAAGCTCTTCACGGTGTCTTCCACCTGCACGAACTTGCCCGGGATGTTGGTGAACACTTCGGCCACGTGGAACGGCTGCGACAGGAACTTCTGGATCTTGCGCGCGCGGGCGACAGTCAGCTTGTCCTCTTCCGACAGCTCGTCCATGCCCAGAATGGCGATGATGTCCT
>JAZKFK010000011.1:0-9883 GCA_040386475.1 Pseudomonadota bacterium
ACCTGTTCGAGCATATCCTCAGCCGCAAGACGCTGAACATGCCGTACAACATGATCTACGGCCTGGTGGCCGACGCTGGTGGCACGCGCAATGCCTCCACCGGGTCCGACCGGACCAATTATTACGAGCTGGTTCCGGCCGAAAACCTCGAGACCATGCTGTGGACGCACCGCGAACGCATGGCCCTGCCGGTGATCGACGACCACGTGTTCGAAAGCGAGCGCGGGGTGGTGAAGGAGGAACTGCGCACCCGCGTGCTGGCCCCGCCTTACGGCATCCTGTCGCGCTTCGTGCTGCCCGAGGTGGGGTTTGACCTGCTGCCGCAGCGGCGCCCGTCGATTGGCTCGATTGCCGACCTCGATTCGGCCACGCTGGACGATGCGCGGGCCTTCCACCAGGCTTACTATGGGCCGGATACCGCCACCCTGATCGTGGCAGGCAACTTCACGCTGGAGAACCTGCGGACGCTGGTCGACCGCTATTTCGCGGATATTCCGCGCCGCGTCGCTCCGGTGGATGTGGCCGTGCCGCAGCGTGAGCCGGGCCGCACCGCGCCGCGCATGGTCGTCGCCCATGCCCCCGGCGTACCGCTGCCGGTGGCTGGAACCGTGTGGCAACTGCCGGGCGCCGCTGACCCCGATATGCCCGCGCTGGAAGTGCTCGGCGCGATCCTGGCGCGCGGTGATTCCAGCCGCTTCCACGCCGCGTTGGTGGAATCCGGGCTGGCGGTCGAGACCGAGAGCTACGTCGATATTTCGGAGGAAGGCAGCCTCTTCGTCCAGTTCGCCACGGTCAGCGCCGATGGGGATACCAACACTGCAGCCGCCGCACTCGCCGCTGCCACAGCCGCCCTGCGTGACCAGCCGGTGAGCGAGGCCGAACTGGCCGAGGCGCGCAATGAACTGATCGCCGCCAGCTTGCGCGAACGTGAAACCGCCAGCGGACGCGCGTTCGAACTGGGCGAGTACCTGGTGATGACCGGCGATCCGCAAGCGGCTGACCGGCGGCTGGCGGGCATTGCCGCCGTTAGCGCCGCCGATGTGCAGCACGTTGCCCGCCGCTGGTTGGCACCTGAGAGCCGCGCCGATATCCGTTATGAGCGCGGCCCGCACGATCCCGCGGAATATGCCAACCCGGTGCCATTGCCGGCCTATGTCACCCTGCCGCCCGCAACCGGCGAACCGCGCGCTGTGCTGCCCGAAGGTGAGCGCCAGCCGCCGCCCGCAGCGGGGGAACGGCCTGTGGTGACCGTGCCTGAACTGGCGCGGCGCACGCTGGGCAATGGGCTGCAAGTGATCGCGGCGCAGACCGGAGCAGTGCCGCTGGTCAGCATAAGCGTCCTGCTCCCCGGCGGCAGTGCCAGCGATCCGCGGGCGCAGGCCGGGCTGGCCAATCTTGCCGCCACGCTGGCCAGCAAGGGCACGCCGAGCCGCTCGGCCCGCGAAATCGCCGCGCGGCTGGAAGGGCTGGGCGCGCAGATGGGCGCCACCGCCCGCAGCGATGGCACCGTATTCACCCTCAGCGCGCCCGCTGGCGTGATGGCCGAGGCCGGCGCCGTGCTGGCCGATGTGATTCGCCAGCCATCCTATCCGCAGGAAGAGGTGGCGCGCGAGGTGACCCGCGCGATTGATGGCTTGCGGGTGGCAATGCAGGAGCCCGGCAACCTGGCAGGCATGGCCGTGCGTCCGCTGCTGTACGGTGCGGCGCCTTATGGCACCGTGGGCGGCGGTACTCCCGCAAGCCTCGCCGCGATTACCCGCGACGATTTGCAGGCCCACGCGCGCAGCTGGTGGCAACCCGCCACCGCGCGGGTGGTGGTTACCGGCGGCATTGCGCCCGAAGCGGCTTTCGCCCTGGTGGATGACCTGTTTGGCGACTGGCAGGCGAGTGGACCTGCGCCGCAAGCCATCGCCGATCCTGCAGGCGCCGACCTGCAGGTACGCACCGTGGTGATCGACATGCCCGAAGCGGGACAGGCCGCCGTGATCCTCGCCACGCGCGGTCCGTCGCGAACCGCCGACGATGTCTACGCCCTCGATCTGGCCAATGCCGTGCTGGGGGTCGGGTCCAACGGGCGGCTGTTCGAGGAGATCCGCACCCGCCGTTCGCTGTCGTACGGTGCCTATTCGTCGCTCGGCTCGCTGGCGCAGGACCCGCCGCTGACCGCCAGCGCGCAGACCGCCAACGAGACGGCGGACGAAGTCGCGGCAGTCATGCTGGAGCAATTCGCGCGGCTTGGCACCGAACCGCTTGACGCCGATACCGTAGCGCGCCGCCGGGTGATGCTGGCAGGTGGCCGGGCGCGCACGCTGGAAACCAGCGGCGGCTATGGCGCGGTGATGGTGGACCTGCTGGCACAAGGCCTCGATCCGGCCGAAGCGGCGCTCTATCGTGACCGGCTGGAAGCGGCGAGCGCCGAGGAAGCTTCGGCTGCCGGTGGCCGCTGGTTCGATCCGGCGCGCGTCTCGCTGCTGATCGTGGGCAATGCCACCGCCTTTATCGACGATTTGCGCGCCATCCGTCCCGATGTAGAGGTGATCCCGGCCAGCGAGCTGGACCTGGCGAGCGCAACGCTGCGCTAGGCCTCAGTACTCGGGATACCAGTAAGCGCCGTGGCAGCCAGAACAGGTGCTGTCCATATTGGTGACCAGTTCCGCAGTGCGGGCGGGATCGCGCGCCGTGGCGGCGGTTTCCAGTTCGCGTGCGGTCACGGCGAAGGATGCGGCAAAGGTGCGGAAACCCGCCGGTTCGGCATCGAGGCTGGCCTGGACCACGTCCATCGACACTTCCTCTTCCGCGGTCGCCCAGTTGCCCGGCGATGCCGCGATGAAGCTTTGTGCGGCGGCCATCCGGTCACCCGCGGCGGCCAGCGCGGCGGCCGAGGTGGCGATCTGCGTCCAGCCGGCTTCATCGATCAGCGCGGCGTTGATCGCGCCGTTATCGTCCAGTGCGTTGTTGGTCACATCCCAGATGGCGACGATGGCCGGGTTGACCTGGGCCTGCATGGTGTGGCGCACATCCAGCAGGGCGGCATCCTGCGAAGACGCGGCGGTGGCGCTGAGGGCAAGGGCGGCAAGCGCAAAGGCAAGAACGGCACGCATAGGCTGATCCTCTATTGGGCGGGCTCGGGCACCTGATCCGACTCTGGCACCGGCTCGCCTTCGTCCGCTTCGTCGCGCAATTGCCGCGTCCACATATCGGCGTAAAGCCCATCGTGGCGCAGCAGCGCAGCATGATTACCATGCTCTGCCACGCGCCCGTCCTGAATGACATAGATCAAATCAGCGTCCGCGATGGTCGACAGGCGGTGGGCGATGGCAATGGTGGTGCGCCCGGCGGACACGCGGCGAAGGGTGGCGAGGATGTCCTGCTCGGTTTGCGAATCGAGCGCGCTGGTCGCCTCGTCCAGCAGCAGGATCGGCGGGTCCTTCACCAGCGTGCGGGCAATGGCCACGCGCTGCTTCTCGCCGCCCGACAGCTTCAGCCCGCGTTCGCCCACTTCGGTGGCCAGCTTCAACGGCAGCTTCTGGATAAATGGCCAGATCGCCGCGCCCTTGGCTGCCGCCATGATCTGCGCGTCGGTCGCATCTTCGCGGCCATAGCCGATGTTGTAGCCGATAGTGTCGTTGAACAACACCGAATCCTGCGGCACGATGCCCAGGTGGGCGCGCAGGGACTCCTGCGTCACTTCCGCGATATCCTGCCCTTCGATCAGGATGCGGCCTGCCCACGGATCATAGAAGCGGAACAGCAGGCGGCCCACCGTGCTCTTGCCCGCGCCCGATGGCCCCACCAGCGCCACGTGGCTGCCGGCGGGCACTTCGAAGCTGAGGCCGTGGAGGATCTGCCGGTCACGATCATAGCCGAAGTGGACATTGTCGAAGATTACGCTGGGGCGGTGGACCACCAGGGCAGGCGCGCCCGGCGCGTCGGTCACTTCCACCGGGGTATCCATCAGGCGGAACATCTCGGCCATGTCGATCAGGCCCTGGCGGATCGTGCGATACACCCAGCCGAGCATGTCGAGCGGGCGGAACAGCTGCTGCAGGTAGGTGTTCACCAGAACCAGGTCACCCACCGACAATGCGCCCTGGCTCCAGCGCCACACGGTCCAGGCCATCGCGCCGGCCATCATCGCCTGCATGATTGCCGCCTGCACTATGTTGAGCAGGGCCAGCGAATTGTCAGTCTGGATCGCCGCTTCGGCATATTGCCCGGTGGCCGAGGCGAAGCGGCGCTTCTCACGGCTTTCCGCGCCGAAGTACTTCACCGTCTCGTAGTTAAGCAGCGAATCCACCGCGCGCGACATGGCCTGCCCGTCCAGCGCGTTCATCTTCTGCCGCAGCTTGGTGCGCCATTCGGTGATGGCCTGCGTGATCCAGATAAACAGCACGATGGTGACGCCGGTGGCCGCGACCATTTCCCAGCCGAACAGGCCGTAGAAAATCACTGCCACCACCACCAGTTCCACCGATGTGGGCAGGATGTTGAACAGCAGGAAATACAGCATCGAGCTGATCGACTTGGTGCCGCGCTCGATCACTCGCGTCAGCTCGCCCGTGCGGCGCGAGAGGTGGAAGCGCAAGGACAGGCGGTGCAGCCGCTCGAACACGTCTTCCGCCAGATCGCGCACGGCATCCTGCCCCACGCGGTTGAACACCATGTTGCGCGTCTGGTCGAAGAAGGTGGTGGCAAAGCGCCCGGCGGCATAGGCCAGCACCAGCCCCATCGCGGCCAGCATCGCCTCGTTACTGCGGGTGGCCATGGCATCGATGGCGCGGGCATAGGCAAACGGCACGGTCAACACGATGACCTTGGCCACCAGCACGAACAGCCCGGCCACCACGATCCGCCAGCGCAGATCCGTGCGCCCCTTGGGCCACAGATAGGGCAGGAAGCGGCGCACCGTGCTCCAGCCGGCTTCGGGGATCAGCCCCTCGTTCGGTTTGTCGGTCTGTTGCCCGCGGTCAGCCATGACCCCTCAAGTGGGGTTGAAGGGCGCCCAGCGCAACACAGATTGCCTATCCACCAGCCAAGCGGTTGAAGGCGCTGGCATCGGGCAACCGTGCCCCGGCCGGCAGATCGAACAGCACGCGGCGGCTGGGAAAGTCGATCGCCACCCGCTGGAACAGGTGCAGTTCGTTCATGCCCAGAATCAGCGCCGGCTGGTCGGCCAGGTCGAGCGCGGCGAATGTCGGGCTTTCGGTAAAGGTGATCATCAGGTTGTTGATCTGCGCGTCACCGAAATCCAGCTTGCGGATCGTCCGCGTGGTGCCGGTGGTCTGCACGCCGTTAATGTCGGTCATTTCGGCCGAGGTGTTTTCGCGCGCGCGGCGCAGGCGGGTTTGCAGCATGGCATTGCCGATCGACCCTTGCGCCCCGGTATCGACGATCACGGCAGTGCGCACGCCGTCAATCTCGGCGCTGGCGATGATCAGCTGGCCGTTACGGGCGCGGGCGCGCACCACGATGTCGAAGCCGCGCGTGCTCGATCGATCGCTGGCATGGCCGATATGCATCTCGCGGTTTTCGAAATCGATCAGCACACGCCGGTCCTGCAGACTGTCGAGCCCCAGGATACCATCCGCGCCGCCGATGTTGACGCCATCGACCAGCGCGGCGCGGGCATCGAAGGCGCTGTGGTTGCCGAACGCGATCTCGTCGATCTGCGCGGTCTGCACCTGGCGGGTGGAGGCCATGCCCACCAGCGTGGCGGTAGCGCGCTGGCCCAGTTGCAACTGGTCGGCCACCACATGGCTGAGCACGGTGGCTTCGGCGCCGGTATCGACCATGAAACGGTACGGACCTTGCCCGTTCAACTGCACGGCCACGGTCATGCGGCGGTAATTGTCGGTTTCCAGGGCCAGCGTCTGGGGCAGGGTATCGGCCAGTGGCTGCACCTCGGGCAAGGACGTGGGCAGGGCGGTGTTTGGGGCCACTGCCACTTGTGCTTCTGCGCCAGCGCTCGCCGATGTTACGGCCAGAGCGACAACGCCGGCAATCTTCAGCCAGTCCATGCCATGTGCTCCTTCAATCCCGATCCAAGAATACCATAGGTACGCGGGGGCGCATAGCGTGGCGATCTGGCCTTAGGTCCGGCGTTTTCAGGTTCAGCGTTCTCAGGTCCAACGTTCTCAGGTCCAGCGGTCTCAGGGCAGCGCGCGGAAGAACGGATCGATCTGGCCATCGACCTTGCGCATGAACCAGGCCCCGCTGGCGCGGATAGTGGGCAGGTCGGCGGCGGTCAGTACGCGCGGGCTGGACTCACCTGGTGGAAACACGATGAAGCGGCGGTTCGCCTGCAACCTGTTACCGTGGCGCAGGGCCAGCGAGGTGGGCACGGCATGCTCGTCGGCGCAGACGGTGCCTTTCAGCCGGCCGCTGTCTTCCAGCATGGCCAGGTCACGCGCGGTGCTGGCCAGCGCGGCGGCAGGCAGGCTCCACCAGCCCGATCCCTTGTGCCATGGCCCCAGCGGCTGGCTGCGCGGTACGCCGAGTGTCTGGCGCACCTTGCCGCCCCAGCCTGCCATCCGCCGCAATTCCCAGGTGGCGGCATAGACCAGCTTGTCGCGCGCCGGATCCAGCCGCAGCCAGCGCGTGTCGAGCCGGTAGTCCTGCATCCGCTCGACCTGCTCGCCCGCCACACTTTCCGCAAAACAGGTGCCGGGCGGTGCGGCGGCGATTTCGGCCATCATGCGCTTGCGGCTGGCGACCGGCCAGCACACCCCGCTCAGGGCATGGGCATAGTCCGCGCCGTGGGCCAGCGCAGCCTCGATCAGCAGGCGATGCACGGTGACGAGGCTGCGATGCCCCCAGATCACCTTGACCGGATCGGGCAGCAGGATCACGCGCGGATCATCGCTCAGCCCGCTGCCGCGTACGTCGCGCCACAAGGCGGAAGCCGCATCGAGGTGGACGATGGCCACATCCGGCATTCCGGGTGGCAGCAGCGCGTGCAGCAATGCTTGCAGGCCCGCGCGGTCGGCATGCGCCATGATCAGGTAAGCCATGCGCATCGCCTGTCAGGCGCCGTGTCGGGCCAGCCGGGGGAAGGGTAGCTGCGCCAGCCCCAGTTGCACTTCGCTCCAGAACGGGTGGCGCACCAGCGGCAGCATGGCCAGCCAGCACAGGCCGCCTGCGCCCACCAGGCCGATCAGCGGCAGGACGCCCATCTCGGCATCGAACCAGCCATACCAGCGCGCCAGACCCAGCGGCAACCCGGCGGCCAGCGCGCAGGCGCCGCTTTTCATATAAGTCAGCATGGTGGCGCCAAAGGGCAGCGCCAGCAGGCGGCCCAGCAGCATCGCATAGATGGCAAACCACAGCGCGCCGGTGGCCATGCGGCTCATCGCGGCAGCCTCCACGCCCCACAGGCAGAAGGTGGCCAGCAGGGCCACGGTCAGCGCGGTGTCGATCAGGTTGACCCACACCAGCGTCTTGATGCGGCCCAGCAGGATGGGAATGTCCATCTGCAAAGGGATGGCCACAAAGAAGATCTCGGCAAGGGCCGTCCACCGCAGCAGGGGGGCCACTTCCATCCAGTTGGGGCCATACAGCAGGTAGACCACCGGCTCTGCCGCCAGTGCCAGCCCCACGGCGGCGGGCCATTGCAGCGCGGTGTTGCAGGCGACAAGGTGCAGGTAAGGCGCGGCCAGCGGCTCACCCGCATCGCGCTTTTTGGCAAAGGCGGGATAGAACACGGCGTTGATCGCGCCCACCACCAGCATCGACATCTGCCCCGCCAGCGCGCCCGCACGGGTGAACAGGCCGGTGGCCGCCGTGCCCAGCAGGCGGCCCACGATCAGGTCCTGGCTGCGCATGCCGATTGATCCCGATACGCTGAGGATGAAGGTCGCCCCGCCAAAGCCCAGCATCGGCCGCACCACCGCCAACTGGCGCGGCCAGCGCGGCAGCACCGGCACGGCAATCTGCACCACGGCCAGCTTGACCACGGCGGTGGCCAGCATCCCCCATGCCAAAGAGGCCGGACCCGCGCCCCCGGCGGCAGTGGCCACGGCCACGCCGCCGCCCACCAGCGCGCTGCCGGCATTGGCGAAGAACAGCGCCCGGAAATCCATCCGCCGGGAAAGCAGCGCGGCCGGCACGATGCCCAGCGGGATTGCCACGTAAGCGCCAGCGATAATCAGCACCAGCGTGGCCAGCCCCGCCTCGCCATAGAAACGCTCCAGTGGCACGGCGGCCAGCGCCACCACGGCGGCCACTGCCCAGCCGATGCCCACGGCCACGGCGGCATAGTCGCGTACGTGCTCCTCGCGCATCTGCGGCTGGCCGGTCACGAAGCGGCTGATGCCCATGTCCTGGAAGATCGACATCACCATGGCGGCAGCCAGCGCGATGGAGAACAGGCCCACGTCTGCGGGCAGCAGGTACAGCCGCGAGATCACCACGCTGGTGGCGAACTGGATCGCGAAGCTGGCGTATTGCGCGGCCAGCGACCACAGCGCGGCGCGCCGAATGCTCATCGACTTGCGGCCAGCGCCGTGGCCAGCCGCCAGGCGCGGGCAGGTTCGCCAAAGCGCATCAGCCGCGCGGCAGTGCGCCACAGGTCGGCGCCGCGCCCGCCCTCTTCAACGTGGCGCAGCAGCAGGTCAAAACCTGGCCCGGTCATCATGTCGCGCGAATAGACCAGCGCGCGGGCCGCACGGCCGCGCACCTGCTGGGTCACGTCCGGACGGCGGAACAGAGCATCGAGCCGTTCGATCGGGGGCAAGGTATCAAGGTGCTCGGTCGGATCGGGCCGACCTGCTTCGCGCTCTTCATGCGCGGCGCGGGCCACGGCTACGCCGATCTGCTGTTCCAGCGCATGGCGGTTGGATACCTGCCCGGCGTAGTGGCGATAGCGCAGCAGGCGCACGGGCACGTTGGCGATTTGCGTACGGTCCGCCAGTCGCAGCCACAGGTCAAAGTCCTCGCAGTGGCGGAAGGCCTGGTGATAGCCGCCCACCGTCAGCACCACATCGCGCCGGTAGATCACCGCCGGGTGCGCCAGCAGCGGCCCGCCGTGGCGTACGTTGTCCAGGAATTCTGCATGACTCACCGGATGGTCGGGCCCGCCAGTGATATAGGGATGGCCGTCTTCGTCGATGTCCTGCGTCCAACTGCCCAGCACGCCCACTTCGGGATGCTCGGCAAGATAGGCCAGCTGGGTGGAGAATCGCTCGGGCATGGCGATGTCATCGGCATCCATCCGCGCCACCAGCGGTGCACGGGCCATGCCCAGCAGCTGGTTGAGACTGGCGACCAGCCCGCGATTCTCGCGGATGACCGGGCGCACGCGCGGATCGCGTAGCGCATAGGCGCGCAGGATATCGGGCGTGGCATCGGTCGAGCCATCGTCGATGATCAGGAACTCGAAGTCGCCGAAGTCCTGCGCCAGCACGCTGTCGATCGCGGATTCGAGGAAGCGGGCGCCGTTATAGACGCTCATCGCCACGCTCAGCGGCGGCACCGGACCGGTGGTGGTCCCTGCGTTGGTAGTCGCAATAGTCGTCATGGGCGGGCTTAGGGGTAGGTCCTTGTTGTCGCCCGATCCTTAGCCGCCGGGGCGTAAAGATCGGGTCAATGGTCCCGGCGCTTTGCCGCAGCAAATTCAAGACAGTCCTGATTGGAGCCCCTGTATAGGAGCCCCTGTATAGAGGAGAATAGGGGCGCGCACGTGCCCGGCCTGATGGCGCAATGCAGCAGCAGCCGGTTAGGCTGACGGACGGGATGATACCGCCCTCGAATCACCATAATATGCCGATTAATGCCCGATTCAGCCTCTGATGATATTCTAACCAATTGAAAATACGCCATTATCTCCAACGGGAAATAAAACTGCAAAAATGCGTTGACCGAATCTTTGTGCCGGCCTAGTTGGCCC
>JAZKFK010000012.1:0-2943 GCA_040386475.1 Pseudomonadota bacterium
GCCTCGGTCGCCTCGGCCACCCTGCGCCCGGTATCGCGATAGGTCGCCAGGATCAGCTGGTCGATGCCGCTGAAGTAATGCGTCAGCAGCCCCGCCGAGACACCAGCGCGGCGGCATATCGATCGCACCGACACGCCGCGCGCGCCGACTTCGGCCAGGCATTCGGCACAGGCAGCGATCAGGCTCTGCCGCCTGACATCCGCATCCTCACGCACGAAATTTGCCCGCCCCATCGGCTTCCAATGATCTGGGGAAGCCCGCCTGTCAGCCAAAATCGACCGGATAGGGCTTCAGCTCGCCGCTGGCATAACGCTGTTCCAGCCCCGGCGTGCCGTTCTCCATCACCATCAGCATCGACCGTTTGGGCGAAAAGCCCTGGTGGCGGATATCGGCTGGCATGGCGCACACGTCACCCGCCTTCATCACGATCCGCCCGCGCGGCGCGCCGGTGTTCTTGTCGGCGATGTTCCAGTGGATTTCGTCGGACAACTGGATGAACCACTCGTTGCGATCGTTGCCGTGGATCACCGGCAGCATGTGCTCCTCGGAAGTCACGCAGCAGATGTTGGCGCGCGTGACGGCGCTGATCGACGGGTTCCACGTCACGTCGCTGCGGGCGATGTGATCGAACAGGTTGATCGCGTGCAGCTGCCCCTCGAAGCCCGGCTCGCACTCGATATCGGGCGTGTCGAAATCCAGGTCGGCAAAGGCGCGGTTGACCGGGAAGCCGCTGGCGTCGCTGCGCACCGGCTTGTCGCCCGGCAGGCCCAACATCCGGTCTGCCGCGATGAACGCGCGCAGCAGTGGATCGGTCCGTTCCTCGCCCTTCGGCCCCATCGGAGATCCCGTTTCCAGCGGCGCGTTGAGCGGATCGTAGCCCTGGCTGATCCAGTCCTGGCTGATGGTCATGAAGGCCTCGCTCACCGCATCGGCGGAAAACGTCTCCAGGTGGTCGATCCCGGCGTCCTTGCAGCCCTTGTCGTAACTGCCGGCGAACACGTCCACCGTGCCATAGTGGTTGGTGGTGCCGAACACGTCATCAAAGAAGATCCAGCCGTAGAAGAAGCCCCACCCTATATCGCGCACCATGGCGCGCAGGAAGCGGTCCACCTCGATGATGTGATTACCCTTGGGCCAGCTGACGTGCGCGAAATACTCGTCGCGCCGGAAGGTGAAGCTGCCCAGCTGGAACGTGGTGTAGCCGGTGGCATCATCGGTGCCGAGGCGCTGCACCCTGGTATCAAGTACGGTCATGGCTCAGGCTCCCTTCAGCACGCAAATGTCATTCCACCGCTTGACCGTTTCCGGGCCATCGGCGGTCTGGATCAGCACGACCGACGGCGCACCGCTGGACAGCTGGTAAGCCGCACCCTTGGGCAGCAGCACCTGATGGCCCTTGCGGGCGATTACGCGACCCATGCGCGGGCCGTTGGGCTCTGCCCCAAGGCGAACCGCGCCCCCTTCGTGGCCGGGCACCTGGTCGTCCTGCAACTGCACGAAGCGGAAGGTCACCTCGCCATCCATCACAATGGCGAATTCGTCATGCGGGGCGGCGTACCACGGGCTGTCGCCTTCCGCGCGGACCACTTCGGCCACGTATTCCAGGTTCTGCACCACGGCCACCCGCTCATAAGGGGCAGCCTTGCCGGCCACTTCGAACACGTTGGAAAAGGCGTATTTCCGCAGGTCGTCATCCAGCTCGATCACGCCTTTTTCGTAAGCGTCGAGCGAACCCGTGCGGGTCTTGTATGCCATTCTCGTCTCTCCCATCGGACACTTTTGCGGCCCGTTGGCAGGCAGGCTAACACTGCAAGCTTGCCGAGGGCAATGCCCTTGACCACATGCCAGTCGGCGCGCAGGAAAGCGGCCAGGAAAAGAGAGGATCACCTGTGCAGACCGATACCCGCTTCTACATCGACGGCGCCTTTACCGACCGGCCCGACGCTCCGCTGCTGCCGGTCACCAACCCGGCGACCGAGGAAGTATTCGGCCAGGTGGCGGCGGGCAGCGCGGCAGATGTGGACCTGGCGGTGGCGGCGGCCAAGCGGGCCTTCGTGACCTTCTCGCAGACCACGCCGGAAGAACGCTTGGCTCTCCTGGACCGCGTTAGAGTGCTGCTGGAAGAACGTAGCGAGGCGTTCGCGCAGGCCATCGTGGCGGAAATGGGCGCACCCATCGGCTTTGCCCGCGCCGGCCAGGTATTCTTCGGCGTGGAGCACGTGCGCGTGGCCATCGAGGTGCTCAGGACCTTCCAGTTCCAGCACCTGCTTGAACCCAATCCCGGCGCGCCGATCACCATCCGGCGTGAACCGATAGGCGTGGTCGCCGCGATCACCCCGTGGAACTGGCCGCTGTACCAGATCACCGCCAAGGTCGCTCCGGCCATCGCGGCGGGTTGCACCGTGGTTCTGAAGCCATCCGAATTGTCGCCGTTCAGCGCCATGCTGTTTGCCCAAGTGATGCACGATGCCGGCTGCCCGGCGGGTGTGTTCAACCTGGTCAACGGCACCGGCGATGTGGTCGGCAATGCCATGTCCGGCCATCCCGATGTCGACATGGTCAGCTTCACCGGCTCCACTCGTGCAGGCGTGCTGGTGGCGCAGGGGGCGGCAGGCACGATCAAGCGCGTGGTGCAGGAGCTGGGCGGTAAAAGCCCCAACGTGTTCCTGCCCGATGCCGATTTTGCCGGAGCCGTGCCCAAGGCGGTGATGGGGGCCATGCGCAACTGCGGCCAGTCCTGCGCCGCACCTACGCGCATCCTCGTGCCCGCAGACCGGCTGGCCGAAGTGGAGACGCTGGCGGCAGAGGCGGCCAGGGCTATCGTGGTGGGCGATCCCACCGATGAGGCATCAGTCCTCGGCCCGCTCGCCAATGGCGCGCAGTTCACTAAGGTGCAGGGCCTGATCGAGGTTGGCATTGCCGAAGGCGCGAAGCTGATCTGCG
>JAZKFK010000013.1:0-4956 GCA_040386475.1 Pseudomonadota bacterium
GTCTCAAGGCGGTCGCCAATAAAAGGAGCCAGTGCAAAATGCCCAGGACCACACTTTCCGCACGTGCCGTTCCCGCTGCTGAAAAACCCGCAGCCAAGGCCGCCCCCAAATCAGCTGGCAAATCTGCTACGACCACTGACCAGTCAGGCGCCAAGACCGGCAGCCTGCAGGACCAGTTCCTCAATTACCTGCGCAAGGAGAAGATCTCCGTCACCATGTTCCTGGTCAAGGGCGTGAAGCTGCAAGGCATCGTCACCTGGTTTGACAATTTCTCGATCCTGCTGCGCCGCGATGGCCAGTCGCAACTGGTCTATAAGCACGCGATCAGCACCATCATGCCGGGTAACCCGGTGAACGTCGGCATGTTCGACAGTTCAGCCGAGGGCAATCGTAAGCAGCGCCTGCTGCAGGACATCTTCCTCACCCGTGTGCGCGAAGCCGGGGTGCAGGTGACCATGTTCCTGGTCAACGGCGTGATGCTGCAGGGCCGGATCGCCAGCTTCGATCTGTTCTGCATGCTGCTGGAACGTGACGGTTACGTTCAGCTTGCCTACAAGCACGCTGTGTCAACCATCCAGCCCGCAACCCATGTCGAGCTTTCGGGCGATTTCGACGACGATGAAGCCAATGATGTATAAGGGCGACAAAAGCTGATTTTTTCAAACGACGATATTGCCGGCGAGGTTACCCGCGGTGCGCGGGCGCTGGTGGTGTGCCCCGACATTCGCAGCCAGCGCTCTGCGCAGGATCCTGAGGCGCGGCTGGAAGAGGCACGCGGGCTGGCCCTGGCGATCGGCATCGTGGTGGCGGAGAGCTATATCCTGCCGATCCGCACCACGCGGCCAAATACCCTGTTCGGCGAAGGCCAGGTGCAGCGCATGGGCACCGATTGCGAACTGCACGAAGTCGATCTGGTGATCGTTGACGGCGCGCTCTCGCCCATCCAGCAGCGCAACCTTGAAGACAAGCTTAAGCGCAAGGTGATCGACCGCACCGGACTGATCCTCGAGATCTTCGGGGAACGGGCGGCCACCGCCGAAGGGCGCCTGCAGGTGGAACTGGCGCACCTCGATTATCAGCAGAGCCGTCTGGTCCGTTCGTGGACTCACCTTGAACGCCAGCGCGGCGGCTTCGGCTTCCTGGGTGGTCCGGGTGAAACCCAGATCGAGGCCGACCGCCGCATGATCCGCGCCCGCATGGGCAAGCTGCGGCGCGAGCTGGAACAGGTCCGCAAGACGCGCGAACTGCACCGCAAGCGGCGTGGCCGTGCGCCGTGGCCGGTGATCGCGCTGGTCGGCTATACCAACGCTGGCAAGTCCACGCTGTTCAACCGCGTGACCGGGGCCGACGTGATGGCCGAGGACCTGCTGTTCGCCACACTGGACCCTACCATGCGCGCCATCGCGCTGCCGGGGGTTGAGAAGGCGATCCTGTCAGACACCGTGGGCTTCATCTCAGACCTGCCGACCCAGCTGGTCGCCGCCTTCCGCGCCACGCTGGAAGAAGTGACCGCGGCCGACCTGATCCTGCACGTGCGCGATATCGCCAACCCCGACACTGCCATGCAGAAGGCGCAAGTCACCAAGGTGCTGGCTGACCTTGGCGTAACCTCCGGCGACGAGGGGGAGGGGGCCATCCCCACCATCGAGGTATGGAACAAGTGGGACCTGCTGGACGAGGAGCAGCGCGAGGAATTGGCCGCCGTAGCAGCGGGCGATCCGGACGTGATCACCTTGTCGGCGCTGACCGGGGAAGGGCTCGACACGCTGATGGAGCGCCTGGGCGAACGGCTCACCAAGGGCGCGCGCCTGCACCATTTCGCCATTCCGGCGGGTGAGGGCGCGCGGATCGCCTGGCTCTATGCCCATGGCGAAGTTCTGGGCGACGAAGCGCCCGGCGATGGCCAGACCCGTGAACTGGACGTGCGGCTGAGCGAGAAGGACCTTGGCCGCTTCGATTCCCTCAGCCACTAGGTCTGGATGATCGATCCAGCGGCGGCTCGGGGAAGGTTAGCGGCCCAACTCTGCTGACTTGACGCGTTGCCAATAGGCTTCCTGCTCATCCAGTGACAGCGCGGCGAAATCCACAAGGTCCGCCGCCGCCATTTGCTCCATCTGGCGAAAGCGTGCTTCGAACTTGGCATTGCCCAGGCGCAGGGCCTCTTCCGGGGCGATACCATAACTGCGGACCGCGTTAACGGCCGCGAACAACAGGTCGCCCGCTTCCATAAGCCGCTCCTCATCGGTTGCTGCAGCGGCGAGTTCGGCCAGTTCCTCGGTGACCTTGGCTGCCGGGCTGGACGGGTCGGGCCAATCAAAGCCGACGCGGGCGGCGCGCTTCTGCAATTTCTCGGCACGCATCAAGGCTGGTAGCGCATGGGCGACACCGTCCAGAGCACTTTCGGCTCCTTTAGAGGTGCGTTCGACAGCTTTCTGGTCCTCCCACCAGACGCGATCCATGGTGCCTTGCTGCTCGCCGAAGATGTGCGGATGGCGGCTTTCCATCTTGTCGGAGATGGCCGTCACAACATCTTGAAAGGCGAAGGAACCTTGTTCCTCGGCCATGCGGGCATGGAACACCACCTGAAGCAGCAGGTCGCCAAGTTCGTCGCGCAGATCCGCCATGTCGCCGCGCGCGATGGCGTCGGCCACTTCATAGGCTTCCTCGATCGTGTACGGCGCGATGGTGGTAAAAGTTTGCGCGACATCCCATTCGCAGCCGCGTTGCGGATCGCGCAGTCGGGCCATGATGGAGAGGAGGCGGTTGGTGGGGTCGGGCATCGGAACATCCGGCTATATTAGAATGATAATATATATTATGTTAAAACGGCATCACCCTCAAGCGGAGCGGCTTCCACAGCCGGCTCGGCAGTTCGCTCTGTGACAATTGCGGCAATTCCCGCGGCCACCATGAAGATACACAACCACGCCAGGATCATCACTAGCGCTTTTCGCCCGCCAATCCGGTGCGTGCGAACTGTCCCAATCAGCAATCCCAGCACCATGGCCAGATAGACCAGCCGGAGCCAATCCCATTCGGTCACGCCACCAGCTCCAGCCCGTCATAGCCGACCAGGACATTCCCTGGCACCTCTGCACATAGCGATGCGTAATCCATGCTCTTGTCGAGATGCGACAGCACGGTTTTGCCGGCACCGCAGCGCTGGCCAAACTCGATCGCCATGGCCAGGTGTGCGTGGGTCGGATGCGGTTCCCGCCGCAGGCAATCGCACACCAGCACGTCTACACCCTGGAAAAGGGCCAGCATATCCGGTGTAACTTCGCTGAAGTCTGTCGCATAAGCTATTGTTTTACCATCAGCTTCAAACAGATACCCGGTGGATCTGGTGGGCCCATGCGGCATTTCTACAGATCCGACGGCAAACCCGGCATGAATCCGCAATCGCTCCAGCGTCTGCAATTCCACCAGCGTATGATAGCCGTGCTGGCCGCTGAACACATAGTCGAACCGCAAGCGCAGCCGCCGTGCCGTTTCCGTGCTCGCAAAGCCCGCTATCGGCCCTCCGCGACCATAGCGCATGGGACGCAAGTCATCGATGCCGTGGCAGTGATCGGCATGGTCGTGGGTCCAGAACACGCCGTCCACCTTGTCGATATTGTTGGCCAGCAACTGCTGGCGCAAATCCGTGGAGGTATCGACCAGCAGGCGCTTGCCTTCGTTGCTTTCGACGATGATCGACACGCGTGTGCGCCGGTTGCGTGGCTCAGCCGGATCGCATTCGCCCCAATCGTGCCCGATACGCGGCACCCCGGTGGACGTGCCGGAGCCGAGCATCAGCAGCTTCATTGCGCTGCTTTCGTGAACAGGCCGAAGAAGTTGCGCGTGGTTTGACCAGCCAGAGCTTCCAGCGTTTCGCCGCGCAGATTGGCCACGAATTGCGCGGTATCGCGCACGAACGCCGGCTCGCACGCCTTGCCCCGGTGCGGCACGGGTGCCAGGAACGGGCTGTCGGTTTCAACCAGCAGCCGGTCGGCTGGAATTTCCGCCACGAAGGCTTGCAGTTCGCGTGCGTTCTTGAAGGTCACGATACCTGAAATCGATATGGTTAGCCCCAGTTCCAGCACCCTCCGGCCGAAATCAGGCGATGCGGTGAAGCAATGGATCAAGGCGGGGAAGGCCCCCTTTCCCATCTCGTCCGCCAGGATCGCGGCAGTATCCTCATCGGCATCGCGGGTGTGAATGACGATCGGCAACCGGGTTTCGCGGGCCACGGCGATGTGCGTGCGGAATAGTGCCTGTTGCACAGCGCGATCGGACTTGTCGTAATAATAGTCGAGCCCGGTCTCGCCGATGCCAATCACGCGCGGGTGCGCGGCGGCATCAACCAGCGCGGCTTGTCCAAGGTCGGCGTGCCCTTCTGCTTCGTGCGGGTGGATCCCGACGGTGGCCCATACGTCCGGCTCACGCTCGGCGGTGGCGACAACGGCCTGCCACTCGCTTTGCCGGGTGGAGATGTTGAGGAAGCCGTCGACGCCTGTAGCACGCGCGGCGGCCAGTACCTCGCCTTGTCGTTCGGCGAGGCCGGCGTAATTCAGGTGGCAGTGGCTGTCGATCAACATCAGGCATCCAGCTCCTGCGGCATCTCCAGCCGCGGGAATAGCCCTTCGGGCTTTGCCAGGCGGAAATCGCTTTCCAACAGCGGCGAATACCAGTGTGAAGCAATACCTTCCAGCGAGCGCAGATCGGGCGCCACGCCCATGGCATCGAGCAGCCTCGTCATCGAACCCGGCATCACTGGCAGTACGGCCACCGCCAGTTGCGCGATGCAGATATAGAGCGTGCCCAGCACGGTGCACATGCGTTGTTCATCGGTCTTCTTCAGAGCCCACGGGGCTTGCACATCAATATAGGCATTGCAGGCAAAGACCGCGCCCATCCACGCTTCCAGCGCCTGGCTGAAGGCGAGCTGGTCATAGGATTGCGCCATGTCGGTGC
>JAZKFK010000014.1:0-2390 GCA_040386475.1 Pseudomonadota bacterium
GCCTTCCAGCATTATGGCACCGGCTGGCTGCTGTCGCATTACCTCAGCTTTGATATCACCCGCGAACAGACCTTGCGGCAATACCTTGTGGCGCTGGGCAATGGCGAGGATTCGCTGACTGCGGCCGAGCGCTTGTTCGGCGACCTGCGGACGATGGAGCGGCAGCTTGATCGCTACAAGCAAGGCCCCTTCCCCGGCTATGACGTGCGCCCCAACGTGACCACTGCGCCCGACGTGGCGATCCGTCGGCTGACCCCGGTGGAAGTGGCCCTGATCCGCCACGAAATGCTTCTGCAAGTGGGCGTGACCCCGGACGACGCGATTGACGTGGCCCGCGACCTGCGCGCGCTGGCTGCCACCCATCCCGATAGTTCTGCCGTTCATCGCTGGCTGGCCGAGGCCGAGCATGACGCAAAGAACTATGCCGCATCGGAAGCCGCTGGTGCCCGCGCGGTGGAACTTGATCCCACCAATGTCGATGCTTGGCTCTACCGCGCCGAAACGGCAATCGAGATGGCCAAGACCGATCCGGCTTACCTGCAGGTCGCCCGGCGCCATCTGGCGGCGGCGGTCGACCAGGACCAGAACGATCCGCGCGCGATGATCCTGTTCTATCGTACGCATTATGACCAGACCAGCGGCCAGCCGCCCGAACACGCGATCATTGCACTGGAACAGGCGTTGGAAGAGGCCGGGTCCGACCGTGAGTACCGCCTGCTGCTGGGGCGCCAGCTGCTGATCGAGGATCGGATGAACGATGCGCGCGTGGTGCTGCTGCCCGCGCTGTTCAGCGGCCACTCGATCACCTCGGATGACGAGGATGAAGCGGATGCGCGGCCCACGCCGCAAGGTGTGTTGAACGCGATGACTGCCGGCGAACGCGCCAGCGCGATCGAGATGCTCAGCAAGATGCTGGAGCCGGAAGACGAGGACGAAGCTAACGGCGGGTGATCGTCTGTCCTACAAGGAGCAGCCTGTGCCAGGGCTGATGGCGGCTCTTTGATACGGTCAAGTTTTCCGGCGTTCTTACCTGATTGAATGGGGGAGCTACTTTTCGCCCTTTGAACACTGTTCCAAGTGTTCCAGGTCTGTAGGGTTTCCCGCCTCAGCCCTGCTCGCGGCGCAGCAGTTCGCGCTTGATCGCCTCGCCCCAGGCATAGCCGCCAAGGGTGCCATCCGCCGCAATCACGCGGTGGCACGGCACGATCACCGCCACCGGGTTGGTGCCGTTTGCGCCGCCCACTGCGCGAGTAGCCTTGGGGTTGCCCACCGCAGTCGCGATCTGGGCGTAGCTGCGCGTCTCGCCCTTGGGGATGGCGCGCAAGGCTGCCCACACCCGCTGCTGGAATGGGGTGCCGCCGGTGTCGAGCGGGATGGTCTCGGTGTTGTCGGCCCCCTGCTCGATCCGGGCCAGCACGGCCTCGACCAGCCCGTCGGGCAAGCCGCCCCGGACCAGTTTGGCCTTTGGGAAGCGGTCGCGAAGATCGGCCTCCCCTTCGTGGAAGGCCAGCCGGCACAGGCCCTTGTCGGTCGCCGCCAGCAGCACTGGCCCCAGCGAGCTGGTGACCAGGTCCCAGCCGATGGTGACCCCTGCACCGCCCTTGCGCCATGCGGAGGGCGCCATGCCCAGCCGCCCGCGCATCGCGGCGTAGAAGCGGGCCGGGCTCTCGTAACCGGCGTCGTAGATGGCATCGGTCACCCGTCCGCCGCTGGCCAGTGCGCGTTCCGCCCGCTCCTCGCGCAAGGCGCGGGCGAAGGCGGCGGGGGAAAGGCCGGTCTGCTTGGTGAAAGTGCGCTGCAGGTGAAACGGCGAGCAGCCCAGCGTCTCGGCCAGCTCGTCCAGCGAAGGCGCCTTGCCATCGCGGTCAAGCAGCCGGGCGGCTCGTATGGCAAGATCGGAAGCGGTGTCGGTCATCGTCGGGGTCATGGGGGCATGATAAGGCGGCTGCGGACGATTGCTTCTCGAATCTTGCACATATGGCCGGCAAGTTGGATGAAGACGCCATGACCGCACCCTGCCGCCTCCTCATCTGCTTGCTGGCGCTCGTCCTTGGGGCGGTTCCGGCCATGGCCGATCCCGGCGACATCGACGCCGCCGCGCGCGGCGTGGTGCGGGTGATCGTGGTCGGCGGCGAAGGGGAAGAGGTGTTCCCCGTCAGCCACGGATCGGGCTTTGCCGTGGATGCGGAGACGATCGTCACCAATGCCCACGTCGTGAGCGAGGCTGTCAGCGATCCGGACCTCGCCATCGGCATCGTACCGTCGAGCGGCGGCGATGCAGTCTATGGCCGGGTGATCGCGGTGTCCCCGCGCAACGACCTGGCGCTGGTCCGCACCACGCGGCCCATGCGGCTGGCGCCGCTGACCATCGCCGGCAATGCCCCGGCCAA
>JAZKFK010000015.1:0-3349 GCA_040386475.1 Pseudomonadota bacterium
CCATCATCAAGGAACACGTCGATGTGCGGGATCACGTTGAAGGCGATCTGCTTGGGGAACTTGCGCGGTTCCACCAGGTCGCCCACGAAGATCGCGCGGCTCTGTTCGAACAGCTCGTCCATGCCCGCCTTGCCCGCGCCGGAAACCGACTGGTATGTGGACACCACCACGCGGGTGATGGTGGCGAAATCGTGCAGCGGCTTCAGCGCCACCACCATCTGCGCGGTGGAGCAGTTGGGGTTGGCGATGATGTTGCGCGCCTTGTAGCCGTCGATCGCGTCGGGGTTCACCTCGGGCACGATCAGCGGCACGTCAGGGTCCATGCGATAGAGCGAGCTGTTGTCGATCACCACGCAGCCGGCAGCGGCCGCGCGCGGGGCGTGGATCTTGGTTGGGCCGGAACCAGCGGCAAACAGCGCCATGTCCCAGCCGGTGAAATCGAAGTTGTCGAGGTTCTGGCACTTCAGCATCTTGCCGGTATCGCCAAATTCCACTTCCAGGCCCTGGCTGCGGCTGCTGGCCACGGCGGCGATCTCGTCGATCGGGAAAGCCCGCTCGGCAAGGATCGCCAGCATTTCGCGCCCGACATTGCCCGTCGCGCCGACTACGGCCACACGATAACCCATTAAAACCTCCTGAATTGCGCTCGATCGAGCATGACAAAAGGGGCGCTCCCGACCAACTTGTCAGGGCGCCCCTTTCGCGAATACGAAACTGATTTGCGAGAAGACGGCCCTTACTGGCCGGTAATCTCCCGGCGCTCGGCGATGCGGGCGCGTTTGCCGGTGCGGCCGCGCAGATAGTACAGCTTGGCACGACGCACGATGCCGCGGCGAACCACGGTGATGCTGTCGATGCTGGGGCTGTACAGCGGGAACACGCGTTCCACGCCTTCGCCGAAGCTCATCTTGCGGACGGTGAAATTGCTGTTGATGCTGCGGTTGGACCGCGCGATCACCACGCCCTCGTAATTCTGTACGCGGGTGCGGGTACCTTCGACAACCTTCACGCCAACACGCACGGTGTCACCGGCGCGGAAATTCGGGATGTCTTTCGCCGAAGCGAGTGCTGCGATGGCTTCTGCCTCGAGCTCTTGAATCAGACCCATTGCTGGTTCCTATATGTCACGCCGCGCGCCAGAGGCAGGCTGGTCCCGAACATCACAATGACGTTCCCAAAGGTCCGGCCTGCGTAACCGAGTTTGATCTTCCGACTGTGACTTGCGCCAAGCCGCGATCTTCGCATGATCCCCCGATCGCAGCACTTCGGGGATCGTGCGCCCTTCCCATTCAACAGGTCGGGTGTAGTGAGGATATTCCAGGAGGCCGCTTTCGAAGCTCTCCTCGATACCGCTCGAAGGCGCGCCCATTACGCCGGGAAGCAGGCGAATGCAAGCATCTAAAATGGCCAGCGCCGCCGGTTCGCCGCCCGACAGGACGATGTCGGCCAGGCTGACTTCCTCCACTTCGCGCCCGGCGAAAATCCGTTCGTCGAAACCCTCGAACCGGCCGCACAGGATGATCACGCCGGGGCCTGCCGCAAGCTGGCGGATGCGGGCCTGTGTGATGGGTGTGCCGCGGGGGGTCATGGCGAGGACCGGCGCCTGCGGGTTGGCCGCGCGCGCATGGTCGATCGCCGCCGCCAGCACGTCTGCTTTCAGCACCATGCCAGCGCCGCCGCCAGCAGGGGTATCGTCCACGGTGCGGTGCTTGTCGGTTGCGAAATCGCGGATCTGTACCGCATCGAGCGACCACGCCCCGGCTTCCATGCCCCGGCCTGCCAGCGATACGCCAAGCGGGCCGGGAAACATCTCCGGGTACAGTGTCAGGACGGTGGCGGCGAAGGTCACTTCCGCTTGCCCAGCGAATGCCCGAAGAAGGCCAGGCCAAAGCCCATCAGCCACGCGATCAGCCCGAACACCAGCAGAGCGGGCACGGCATAGGGCGTGGTCTGGCCCGGCGGCTGCATCATTGCCAGATAACCGGCATAGGCGAGGAAGGCCGCCAGCAAGGCCGTGGACGCCCACAGTCCGGCGCGGAAGCCCGACATCTGCGGATACCTGCGCGCCAGCACAAACCCCGCCAGCAACGGCAGCAAAAGGGCGACAAGAAAGAACAGCAAGGGCATGGCCCTTCCCCTAGCCGATCACCCGACAAAGGGAAGTGGCGCGCGTGATCCACCGGTCAGGCGGTTGCGGCCAGCCACTCGTCCAACTTGTCGAAGCTGCCGCCCCAGCCACCAGCCATGCTGGCCATCATCTCGGCAAACTTGGCGATGCCAGCCTCGTCATATTCAATCGGCGTCCAGGTCAGCGTCAGGAACGTGCCCCCGTCACGCGGCTGAAGGTCAACCTCGGTCAGCAGGGTCACCGGCCAGGTATCGAAGAATGGCGGGGCGCATTTCACGCCCTCGCGCGTGCAGAAACTCTGCTCCCACACCACGCGCGTGTTGGGCCTGAGTTCGCGCCACAGGCACAGGCTGAACATTTCCGGGCCTTCGGGCGAAGCGGTGCGGGCGATGGTGGTATGCCCTTCCGCCTGCGTGCCTTCGAGGATCTCGACTGTCGAACCCTTGGGGCCGGACCATTGCGCCATCTTCACCGGATCGGCCCAAGCCTGATAGACCTGGCCGGGCGCGGCGGCGAACTGGCGGGCGATCACGAATACGGGGACATCGGGCTTGGTCATGGGTGATCCTTCGGCTCATCGAGAAATGCGGAAAGGCGGTCCAGCCGGTCGGGCCAATATGTGGCCATCTCATCCAGGAAGCGCTGCGCTTGCGACAGGCCGTCGGCCCGCAGGCGGCGCGGGCGTTGCTGGCCGCGCTGGGCAGTTTCGATCAGACCCGCCTCTTCCAGCAACCGCAAGTGGCGTGATATGGCGGGCTGGCTGATGGCGAACTGGTTGGCAATGGCCGTAACGCTCGCCTCGCCCCCGGCCAATTGCCGCAGGATGGCGCGACGCGTGGGATCGGCCAGCGCGGCAAAGGCCAGGTCGAGCGGAAGGTCTGGCGACTCGTTCATAGCCGCCAGCTTATATAACGATATCGCTATGTAAAGCGTTCAGTCGTCGGTTGCGAAGTCGTCGGCCACGACCAGCCGTTCCTCATCCCACATGGGCACGGCTTCCACGCGCATCGGCACCATGAACCGCTTGCCGCGCTGGCCCTCGATCGGAGGGCGCTCTATCTCGAGCACGTCGCCCGCGCCGAAGTTGTCGATGGCGATGACCGTGCCCAGCACTTCGCCACTGGCGGACACTGCCGCCAGGCCAAGCAGGTCGGCATGATAATACTCGCCCTCCGCCAACGGCGGCAGTGCGGTGCGCGGAACGGTGAGGAGAGTGCTGCG
>JAZKFK010000016.1:0-3902 GCA_040386475.1 Pseudomonadota bacterium
GTCGACTCCAGCGCGGTATCGAACTTGCCGGCCAGGTAATCCTCGCCTTCCTCGACGCGCTCGGCCGCTGCCTCGTCACCGCTCTCGAACATCGCGGTGATGCCCAGCCACAAGCGATGGAGGCCGCCGGTTGCCGTGCCCTTGGTGATCAGCGAACCGCCCAGCCGGACGAGTTCCTGGTTAAGCGTATCGAGCGACTGCTGGCGACGATCGGCCTGGCGCAGCAGGATATCGCGCAAGTTGCCGCTGTCGGCAATTTCAGCCGCCTTGCGATAGCCGGCAACCGAATCGTAAGTGGTGTCGATCAGCGTTTCCAGCGTGGTCTTGGTGAAAGTCATTGAAATCGTTCCTCTCTGACTTGGCAGGGCGAGCGTGACGCTTCCCGTTCCTGCCCAATCGCGACCCCGCGCTGAGGTTCCGCTGTTTGCGACGAAGCGAGGCGATGACCGATTGAGCGGCCATCTTTGACCGCAAGAATTGACGCGGGCTGGGCCAGTCCCTAGCGCCCGCCCCCATGTCCGCTAACAAACCCGGCGATCCGCTGACGCTCAACCGGCTGTATGGCCGCGCCCAGGGCAAGCCCCTGCGCGCCGGGCAGCAGGATCTGGTCGACAGCTTCCTGCCCACCATCGCCCCGCCCGCGGAAGGCCCGGTGACCAGCCGCATCATGTTCGGCGATGACCGGCCGCTGCATTTCGAGATCGGCTTTGGCGGCGGCGAGCACCTGGCCTATCGCGCCGACCTGCTGCCCGATCACGGCTTCCTTGGTGCAGAACCCTTCGTCAACGGCGTCGCACAGGCGCTGGTCCATGTGCGCGATGGGCACCTGGGCAACGTGCGCATCCATCACGGCGATGCGCTGAAGGTGCTGGAGCGCATTCCCGATGGCAGCCTGACCATGCTGTACCTGCTGCACCCCGATCCCTGGCCCAAGGCGCGCCACGCGAAGCGGCGGATGATGAACGATGGCCCGGTGGCGCTGTTCGCCCGCAAGCTGAAGCCCGGTGGAGAGTTCCGCTTCGGCACCGATCACGCGGTTTACCTGCGCCACGCGCTGTCCGTCATGCGCCGCTTCACTGATGATTTCGACTGGCAGGTGACCGGTCCGGCCGACTGGCAGAACCGCCCGTCCGGCTGGCCCGAGACGCGCTATGAACACAAGGCCCGCACGGTCTATGGCCACGAGGTGTGGTACTTCCGCTATCGGCGGCGTTAGCTTTGACACCCCGCCTGCACAGGCGCATTGCCGGCCCATGAAACTCAGCCATTTCGATCACGAGCTGTTCCTGCGCGATTACTGGCAAAAGCAGCCGCTGCTGATCCGCAATCCGTGGGACCAATGGCACAACCCGCTCGATCCCGACGAACTGGCCGGATTTGCCTGCGAGGACAGCGTTGAATCGCGGCTGGTCATTTGCCAGGGCGAACGGCCCTCGCTGGAAAGCGG
The DNA here is from genome assembly GCA_040386475.1 of Pseudomonadota bacterium. Classification (GTDB taxonomy): domain Bacteria; phylum Pseudomonadota; class Alphaproteobacteria; order Sphingomonadales; family Sphingomonadaceae; genus Alteraurantiacibacter. The sequence goes on from JAZKFK010000016.1 coordinate 1,448, forward strand.
GCCCTTGCCCGAGGAGCGGTTCGGCGAAATTGCCGACGAGACCTACACGCTGCTGGTGCAGGCGGTAGATCAGCACGTTCCAGCCGTGGCTGCGCTGATCGAGCCGTTCCGGTTTGTGCCCGATTGGCGGATTGACGATGTCATGGTCAGCTATGCCGTGACCGGCGGCGGGGTGGGGCCGCACTTCGACCAGTATGACGTGTTCCTGATCCAGGGCCTGGGTCGGCGGCGCTGGCGGGTGGGGCCGGTTTGCGATGCCTCCACGCCGCTGCTGCCGCATGATGACTTGCGCTTGCTGGCCGATTTCGAGACCGTGGGCGAATGGGACCTGGAGCCCGGCGATATCCTCTATGTCCCGCCCGGCGTGGCGCACGACGGGATCGCGCTGAGCGATGACTGCATGACCTATTCGGTCGGCTTCCGCGCCCCCTCGCTGGCCGAGCTGGTGGAAGGCTGGTCCGAATACCAGGCTGACAGCCTGACCGACGAACAACGCTATACCGATCCCGGCCTGACGCCGCAGGTCCATCCCGGCGAGATCGAGGCGCAGTCAATCGATCGCCTGCACGCCATGGTGCTGGATGCGCTGGGGGATCGCGCCGCGTTTGCCCGCTGGTTCGCCGCGCACGCCAGCCAGCCCAAGTATCCCGATGTGGATTGGCGGCCCGAACAGCCGGTATCGCCAGCCGAAGTGCGCAGCCTGCTGGCCGATGGCGCGACGCTGAGCCGCAATCCCGCCAGTCGCTTTGCCTTCATCCGCCAGCCGCAGGGCGCGGTGCTGCTGTGCGTGGATGGGGAAGCCTTCGATTGCCCGGATGATTTGGCGGCCCTGGCGGTGGAGCTGTGCGATAACCTGACACTCAGCCCTGCTACCGCCCCCTCGGACGGGGCGGTGGAGCTGCTCACCACGCTGGTCAATTCCGGCGCGCTGGCATTCGAGTAGCCCCACATGACGCTGCTCGCCTTCAACAAGCCTTATGGCGTACTGTGCCAGTTCAGCCCCGAGCCGAATGGTCCCCCCCGGCCGACGCTGGCGGATTATATCTCCATGGCGAATGTCTATCCCGCCGGGCGGCTGGACCTCGATAGCGAGGGATTGCTGCTGCTGACCGACGACGGGCGCCTGCAGGCGCGCATCGCCGATCCGGCCTACAAGCTGCCCAAGACCTATCTGGTCCAGGTGGAGGGTGAGCCCGACGAGGCAGCGCTGGCCACCTTGCGCGGCGGCACCCGGCTGAAGGGCGGCATGACCCTGCCCGCCGAAGTGGAGCGGATCGATCCGCCAGAACTGTGGCCGCGCGATCCGCCGGTGCGCTTTCGCAAGACCGTGGCTGACAGCTGGCTGCGCCTGACAATCCGCGAAGGTCGCAACCGGCAAGTGCGCCGGATGACTGCCAGCGTAGGCCACCCCACCTTGCGGCTGGTGCGCTGGGCTATCGGTGACTGGACACTTGACGGGCTGGGGTCGGGGGAATGGCGGGAGGAGCGATAAAGCCCCTCCCCTTCCCAATCACCCCACTACGCCCGCTGCCGCCAGCACCGCCAGCGTCAGCACATCGGGCGCGGCGGCAGTCATCGGGGCGATCTGGACCGGCTTTTCCATGCCGATCAGCATCGGCCCGATGGTGGCATTGCCCCCCAGTTCGCGCAGCAGCTTGGCCGACAGGTTGGCCGATTGCAGCCCCGGCATCACCAGCACGTTGGCAGGACCCGACAGGCGGCTGAACGGGTACAGCTTCATCACGTGGCGATTGAGCGCTGCATCGGGCGCCATCTCGCCTTCGTATTCAAAACCGGGATCTTCGGCATCGAGGATGGCCACGGCATCACGGATGTTCTCCAGCCACTTTCCCGGCGGGTTTCCGAAGGTGGAATAGGACAGGAACGCCACGCGCGGCTCATGCCCCAGGCGGCGGGCCACGGCGGCGGTCTCACGCGCGATATGCGCCAGTTCGGCGGCGCTGGGCCGCTCGTTCATCGTGGTGTCGGCCATGAACGTGGTCTGCGTCTTGCCGATCATCATGTGCACGCCGAACGGCACTGCACCGGGCTTGTCGCCCACCTTGGGGCCAAGCACGCGGCCGATCTCGCGCGCGGTCTGCGCGAAGGGGCGGGTAATGCCGCTGATCATCGCATCCCCGTGGCCCAGTTCCAGCAGCAGCGCGGCAAAGATGTTGCGATCCTGGTTGACCATGCGGCGCACGTCCCGCTCGGTATAACCGCGCCGTTGCAGCTTGGCGTAGAGGTGCGCGACCATCTGCGGCACCATGTCGCTTTCGACCGAGTTCTGCACCTCGAAGCTGGATGGATCCTCCACCCCCAGCGCCGCCAGCTTGTCGAGCACGCGATCGGTCCGGCCCACCAGCACCGGGGTGCCATAGCCGAAATCGCGATACTGGATGGCGGCGCGCAGCACCACTTCCTCCTCGGCCTCGGCAAAGATCATCCGCTTGGG
>JAZKFK010000017.1:0-2214 GCA_040386475.1 Pseudomonadota bacterium
TATTCGATGCTGAGCTGGATCACCAAGCTGGCCAGCGGTGCGGGCCTGTCGGATGCGGACAGCATCTACGCCGGGGCATTCTACAATATCGGCGCATTCCTGGGGACCTCGGGCATGGGGCTGCTGACCCTGCGGATACCCCCGCGGATCCTTACCCCGGTGCTGCTGGTGCTGGCGGGCGCGGCGCTGCTGGTGTTCGGCAATGTCGCCATGTCGGTAAACGGGGCGCTGGCAATGGCTTTCGTAATCGGCCTGACACTGCAAGGCGGCTACAATGGCATGTGGCCGATCGCGGCCAGCGCCTTCCCGGCTGAAACGCGCGCCACCGGCATCGGCTGGGTAATGGGCATCGGGCGCGGCGGCGCCGTCGTTGGCCCGATCATGGCGGGCTACCTGCTGGCCGCCGAAGTGCCCCTGCCCGCCATCCTGGCGATCTACTGCGTGCCACTGGCGCTGTGCGCACTGTGCGCATTCGGCGTGCGGCGAACACCCGCAACCAGCTGAAACGAGCATACCGCAGCGAGAGACTTGACCGCGTGCCGTCATTTTTTGTAACTAACTGGTACATACATTGAGTCGCACCAAAAAGCGACCGAACAGGAGAGAGGGGAATCGCATGAGGAAGTTCAAGGAGGCGCTCGTCCGGGTGTCGGTCATCGCGCTGGCCGTCGGCTTTGCCACGTCGGCTCAGGCACAGGATGCTGATAGTGCGGAAGATGAGGACGTCATCATCGTCACCGGTTCCAGCCTGCGCGGTGTCGCGCCGGTCGGGTCCAGCCTGGTCAGCATCGGGTCGGAAGACCTGGAGAACACGGCCATCCAGACCGTGCAGCAGGCGCTGAAAACCGTGCCTGCTGTAGTCGGCCTTAACAGCCCGGGGCAAGGCGGCTTTGGCAGCTTCGACGGTGCGGGCACCAATGCCCCCACGATCCACTCGCTCGGTGCCTCGGCTTCGAACTCTACGCTGATCCTGCTCAACGGCCACCGCATGCCGGTGGGCGGCGCCAATCACGTGCTGGCCGATCCCAACATCGTGCCCACGATCATGCTGCAGCGAGTTGAAGTGCTCGCCGACGGTGCCTCATCGGTCTATGGATCGGACGCTGTCGCAGGCGTGATCAACTTCATCACCCGGCGCAACCTGGATGGCCTGGAGGCCAATTTCCAGAAGGGCTTTGGCGACAGCTACGGCACTATCAATGCCTCCGCCGCTTTCGGGCAGACGTGGGACAGCGGCTCGTTCATCATTGGCTATGCCTATTCTGATCGCGACAACCTGTCGGCCGGCGACCGCGACTTCACCAATCCCAACCAGGTCACGCGGGGGGGCTTCAACTTCCTCGACAACAATTGCGGTCCGGCAGGGACGCTGACCACCGGCGGCCTCGCCTATTACGCACCGTACAACACGGCCGGCGCGGCATATGTCCCGGCGGGCACTACCAACCCCATTGCCAACCAGAACGGCCGTTGCGGTTATGTCGATGCATGGGATCTGATCCCGGCGGAAACCCGCCACAACATGATGGCTTCGATCCAGCAGGATGTAGGCGACGCACTGCGCATCACCGCCGACCTGATCTATTCCAACCGCCAGAGCACGCAGCGCATCTCGCGCGGGAATGCCAATGGCACGGTCTATCTATCGGGCGCACCCGCAGGCCAATCCAACAACCCGTTCGCCACCGCAGCGTTCACCGCGCTTAACGCCACGCGCGCCCAATCCAGCCTGGCACCTGTCACCTCGGCCACGGTAAATTTCAACGGCGACACCCTGCTGGGTGAAGGCGCACAGGCAATTGGCCGTGACGAGACCTTTTACGGTCGTCTCGACCTGGACTACGAAGTGGTCGAGGACGTCCACGTCAACGTGGGCGGCCTTGTGGGTCGCAACGATTCCTCGGTTGAGACAATTGGCCGCATTAACGCAAGCGGCTTCCAGTTGGCGCTCAACGGCAGGGCCGCGGCAACGATCAATGGCGTGTCGCAATCGGTCAGCCAGACGTTGTCGGCGGCCAATGCGCTCGACGTGTTTGGCGGTGGGCAGACTTCTGCCGCCACCCTCGCCACGCTCACCGATTCGCGAGTGTTCCAGCTGGGCGAGCAGACGATCCTGAACGCCTATGCCAAGATCGAGGCGCGGCTGTTCGAACTGCCGGGTGGTCCGGCACGGATCGCGGTGGGCGGTGAATTCACCCAGTACGACCTTGACCA
>JAZKFK010000018.1:0-2428 GCA_040386475.1 Pseudomonadota bacterium
GGGATCGTTGGATTGCGCGCGATGTGCCCCTTCGCAAGGCGTTTGCCAAGGCGTGACACGGCGCCAGGGCACGTCACGGGGCGTCTCAGGGCGACCGCGATTGACTTTTCCCGCCATCGGAACCAAAGGCGGCGCGCCTCAAACAATCACGGAAGCTGCATTGACGGCGCTTTATGCCCTGCCCGATCACGAAGTGGTCGAGGCCCTGGTCCCCACCATCAGGCACACCCGCTTGCCCAATGAAGCGGCTGTGGAGCGCATCCGTGCGGTTCCCGGCATGGTGCCGCTGGCGATCGATCCGGAAACGGAAAGCGGCGGAAAAGGCGCGGTGCTGTGGGCCGATATCGGCGACCACCCGTTCCGCGAATGGCAATACATGTACACCGTGCAGGCGCTGGCGCAGGCGGGCAAGATTGGCGAGGCGTTCACCACTGATTTCAATATCCTGCTGGATGATCGCATCACGGGAGACGGCATCGCTCCCAGCGGTTTCATGTTCCACATCAGCCGGTGCGGTTCCACCCTCAGCGCCAAGGCCCTTGCCCGATCGCCCCGCCACGTGGTGATCAACCAGGGCGGCCCGTTGCAACGGGGTTTCTGGGCCACGATCACGCAGGACTGGACGCAAGAGGCGGAACCTACTCCCGACAACCTGCGCGCCTTTCGCAACCTCGTGCTGGCGATGGCTCGCCGCCGCAGTCCGGAACAGACGCATTCGTTCGTCAAGTTCATCAGTTGGAACACACTGTACATGGACTTTGCCATGCAGGCCTTCCCTGATGTGCCAAGCGTGTTCCTTTACCGCAATCCGGTGGAAGTGATCGCCTCCGTGCTGCGCGAGACCAGCGCTGTGTTGTGGGCCAAGGGGCGGCGGCAGGCGGGGTTCCTGACCGGGCTGGACTGGCAGGACACCGTGGCCATGGGCGACGTTGAATACCTCGCCCGCATTTTCGCCCGGTATCTGGAGCTGGCTGACGAAGCCGGGATTGCCAGCATCAACTATACCGATATCAATCCCGCCAACTTCCCCGCCATGCTCTCGCGTGGGCTGAAGTTCGATCCCGGCGCCGACGAGCTGGCGCTAATGTGCGAGCAGTTCAGGTTTCATTCCAAGGACGACAGCGACAGCAAGACGTTCAAGGATGACAGCGCCGGCAAGCGCGCCGAGATTTCCGCCGAGGACAAGGCGCTGGTCGATAGCTTCTGCGCGGCGCCAATGGCGCGGCTCGACGTTTCGCCAGCCAACCTGTTCCCGCACGCTGCTTGCGTATAAGGCGGCAGCCAACCCTTGCTCCGCGCGCCGCGCCCACTAGTTTAGACATGATACCGATGGAGACCCCCGTGACCGCACCTTCTGCCAACCTGCTCTCCGTGGTGATCCCCAACCACAACTATGGCCGCTTCGTGGGCGCCGCTATCGCCAGCCTTGATGCGCAAACGCACCGCCCGATCGAGGTGATCGTGGTGGACGATGCCAGCACCGATGATTCGGTGGCGCAGATCGAGGCGGCTCTGGCTGGGGCGAAGAACCTGGCGGGCACCAAGTTCATCGCGCTGGCCGCCAATGTCGGCAAGCTGGGCGCGCTCAACCGCGCGCTGGAGCATGTGAAAGGCCACTATTTCGTGATCCTGGACAGCGATGACGTGCTGAAGCCGGAATATGTCGAACGCACGATTGTGGAGCTGGAAAAGGCCCGCGCCGAAGACCCGTCGATCGCCTTCCTTTACACCGATTGCATGCTGATCGACGCCGAGGGCAACGAGCTGGGTCGCGGCAAGTCCGCCGCGTGGGATGCCGCGCTGCTGGAGCGTTACTCGTTCGTGCCGGAACCCGCCATGTGCCTCGCCGCGCCGATCCTGGAAGCCGCGCCTTATGACGAGGCGATCCGCAAGGGCACCAAGCACCACAAGTGGAAGAAGATCGTAGCCAACGGCTGGAACGGCCGCCATCTGGCCGAACCGCTGTTCTGCTATCGGATGCACGATGCCAACCTGTCGGGTATCGGCAAGCGGGTGACGGACGAGGTTGCCAGCGGCATCGGCGGCGAACGCATCCTGTCCGGCTATTGGCCGCTGCAGACCACCGAGCGCTGAGCGTCCATGACTGACACCGTCACGCTCGACAGCCCGGCCGCCGCGCCTGCCGCCGCTTTTCCGCTGACGCTGGCGAACGCCCGCGTTGGCGTGGTGGGATTGGGCTATGTCGGCCTGCCGGTGGCGGTGGCCTTTGGGCAGAAGTACCCCACCGTGGGCATCGACATCAAGGCGGCGCGGGTCGCCAACCTGCAGCGCGGGTTTGACGAGACCAAGGAAGCGACGGCCGAGGAACTGGCGGCGGCTGACCAGCTGACGTTCACCACCGACATGGCCGAAACGGCGGAATGCAACGTGTTCATCGTGACCGTGCCGACGCCCCTCAACGACCATA
>JAZKFK010000019.1:0-9316 GCA_040386475.1 Pseudomonadota bacterium
AAGTTAACGAGGTTGTCCGGCGGATGCATGCAGCGGAACGCGAGAAACTGATCCTGGAGGCCGTCCGCCGTACGGGGTTCGTTTCCTATCGCGATCTGGAATTGGTCCTTGATGCATCGCCGGCCACGATCAGGCGTGACCTGACCAGGCTGGAGGAGATGGGCGCGATCCTGCGCCTGCATGGCGGTGCCAGAGTGCCAGATGGCGAGGCGGACGCCATGGCAGTCAATAGCCTGCGCGGCACACCGTTCGAAAAATCGATCGGCCAGAATGCCGATGCCAAGGCGCGGATCGGAAAGGCTGCAGCCCTGCTGTGTGAGCCTCATGAGGGGATCATCATCGACGGTGGCACTACCACCTATCAGATGTGCCCGCACCTGGCGGGACTCAACCTGCAGGTGCTCACCAATTCGCTGCATATCGTGAATGCACTGCTGCCACAGGAGGGCACGCAACTGCTGGTACCTTCAGGCACGGTGTTTCGGGAACAGAACATCATCCTGGCTCCCGGCGGAGAGGAGAGCATGCCGCGGTTCCACGCCGCCAAGCTGTTTCTGGGTGCGGCGGCTGTCGGGCCAAATGGCGTCATGCAGGCTGACGCCGTGCTGGTGGCGGCTCAGCGGCGCTTCCTCGAGCGTGCCGAGCAAGCGGTGCTGCTGGTTGACAGTCATAAGTTCGATACGTCATCGGGCACCATCGTATGCGGCCTCGACGCGATCGATGTGGTGGTGACCGACGACAGTCTGAGTCCAGAAAACCGCAAGCTGCTGCAGCACAATGGCATCAAAGTGGTGATCGCCTGATCTTTGCGAGGCGCTGGGACCTGTTGTTCGCCAACGTTGCGCCACTTCGCCTTGTCAGCGGCTTTTTCGGTCATTGGACAGGGCAGCCTCAATGTCGCAAGGTTGTAGGATAATGACCACAGGTAGAATGGCGAACACGGTGACGCTGAGCACGCGCGAAAGTCTGCTGGCTGCGGCTGAGAAAATCATTGTCCTGCGCGGCGTGAACGCGCTTTCGGTCCGCAACATCGGCAATGCAGCGGGGCTGAACCCCACGCTGGTGACCTATCACTTCGGCAGCTTGTTCGACCTGCTGGACGAACTGTGCACGCTGAACCTGGAACCGTTGCTGACTGATTGGCAGCAGATCGATGCCGACTCGGGGGAACACCGCACGCTGGATCAGGTGCTGCTCTGCTGGCTGGCTCCGATGATGCGCCCGGCCTGCTTCACTGCCGGCGGACGCGCGCTGGTGGTGCTGGACGAACTGGCGGCGCACGGCGAAGCGGCGCTGAAGCAGCGGGTGCTGCGCGCGATGGATGCGTTCGCCTTACGCCTGCGCGTGGTGCTGGCGCCGCTGCTGCCGCACCTGGCCGAGGATGACCTGCGGGCCCGCCTGCGGTTTGTCGCGGGCGCGGCGATGGGGCCCCCACCGCGCGTTCATGCCGGCACTGCCGCCGAGGGTCAGCGATCGCTGGAAGATTTGTCCTACCTGATTCCCTTTGCCCGCGCCGCACTGGAAAAGTGACCCGGTTGACCGTGCGCACCTGACCTTATACGGTCGTATAAACAGACGGGAAATGACATGACCACGCCTCCCGGCATGACTGCCGCAACCTTCACCGATGGTCTGGCCCAGATGCGCGACATCGTCGGCGCCGAATGGGTGTTCGACCAGCCCGCCGACCTCAACACATATCGCGATTTCTACTCGGTGCTGTGGGGCGAGCCGGAGGAGAAGGTGGCCAGCGCCGCCATTGCCCCGGCCAGCGTGGAAGAAGTGCAGGCGGTGGTGCGGGCGGCGAACGAGCGTGGCATTCCGCTGTACCCGATCTCGACCGGACGCAACCTTGGCTACGGCGGCCCGGCCCCGGTATTGAGCGGCAGCGTGGTGCTGGACCTCAAGCGCATGAACCGTGTGCTCGAGGTCTCGGAAAGCAACTGTTCGTGCCTGGTTGAGCCCGGCGTCTCCTATTTCGACATGTACCGGCACTTGCGCGAAACCGGCTCCAAGCTGTGGCTGGACGTGCCCGACCCGGGCTGGGGCAGCATGGTCGGCAACGCGCTGGACAGCGGCGGCGGTTATACGGCTGCACCTTATCGCGGGCATTTCGAAGCGCAGTGCGGGATCGAGGCGGTCCTGGCCAGTGGCGAGGTGTTCCGCACTGGCATGGGCGCCATCCCCAATTCCGAAACGTGGCAGCAATACAAGATGGGGCTGGGGCCGTGCCTTGATGGCCTCTTCCGCCAATCCAGCCTGGGAGTGGTTACCAAGATGGGCTTCTGGCTGTTCCCCCAGCCGGAAGCGTACCTTTCCACCAGTATCGACGTGTTCAGGTTCGAGGATCTGGAGCCGCTGGTCGATCTGTTCAATGAGCTGGAATATGGCAACATCTTCAATGGCATGCCCGGCATCAGCTCACCCGTACTGAGCCAGGCCAACCCCATTGCCATGGCGCTGATCCCCGAACCGGAAGAGATGAACCGAATGGTCCAGCAAAGCGGCCTGCCCGCATGGCGCGGGAGCCTCAATTTCTACGGTCCCGAGCGGGTCATCCGCGCGCAATGGGAATACGTCCAGTCGCGCTTCGCCCACTTTCCGGGCGTGAAGTTCAACGAGGCCAGCTTCACTCAGCTTCCCTTGAGCGCTGACGACATGGAGCGGATCCACAAACCGCGCTTCGGCATTCCCGCACTGGATATCTTTGCCGTGGGCAGCCGGGGTTACGGCAATTTCAACCCCAGCGACGGGCACATCTGGTTCTCCGCAGTGATCCCGCGCAGCGGCAAGGGCATCATTGATGCCAACCGCGTGATCCGTAGCGAATGCGCGCGGCTGGGGCTGGAGCTGTTCATGCTGGCCCCGTCGGTCACCTGCTGGACGCGCAGCTTCGTGCTGTTTGCCGCCGTGCCGGTGTACAAGGACCCTGAACGCAACCGCCACTTGCGTGAAGCGGTGCCGGAAATCATCCGCACGTGCGCCAGCCACGGCTGGGGCGAATATCGCGTTCCGCCCGCATTCCAGGATGCGGCGATGGCGGCCTACAGCTTCAACGACAATATCCTGCGCCGGGTGAACGAGCGGATCAAGGATGCGCTGGACCCCAACGGGATCCTTTCAGCGGGCCGTTATGGCGTGTGGCCGGCACACTTACGCGAAGGAAGAGGGGCATGAGGGTTTTGCTGGCCAGCGCCGCAATCGCCGTGCTGATCGCAGGTTCCGCCGGCGCGCAGCAAGCCGTGCGAACGGGACCGACTGCGCCCGCCCTGGCAGAAGGTCGAGCAGTCTATGCACACTGGTGTGCCCCTTGCCACGCCGCCAACCCAGGGCTGGCAGGCACGCGCTCGCTGCAGGCCAAGTATGAAGGCCGCCTGCCGGCCGCGCTGGAGGACCGCACGGACCTGACCGCCCCGGTCATCCGCCTGTTCGTGCGCAACGGAGTCGCCTGGATGCCACCGTTCCGCCCGACAGAAATCAGCGATGCCGAACTGGTGCAGTTGTCGGCCTATCTCACCGCTCCGCTCGACCAGCGCGGCGCCCATGCGCCGCTGCTGGCGGACGAGATGGCGGCCCATTCAGGAGTACGGCCATGATTACCCGCCGCGATCTGATCAAACACGGCGCGCTTGGTGCGGGCCTGGTTGGCCTGCCGCAAATGGCATTGGCGACCGCGCCGCATGGCCTCGATGCCATGCTGCTCGATACCCGCTTCGTCGCTGATCTACCCGAAGGGTATGCCGATGTGCCGGTCCTGCGTTTTGCGGGAGATGTGACCTCTGTGTGGGTTGACCAGCTTGACCGCCGCTGGCGCCAGCCGGGCCACGTTCTAGGGGGGATCACCGGTAGCGATGCGCTGTTCGTGCTGGAAGTGCTGGCCGTACAGCATGGCCGCCGCGTAGTCAGCCGCACGCCGCTGGGCGATGCGCGCGGTGACGGGATTACGGCGGTCAGCTGGATCATCGCGCCGCACCATCCCAGTGTCATCGTATGAGCGTCTTGCCCCCCGATCTCGACGCCGCCGGCTTTGCGCCCTTCCTGGCAGACCTGCGCGGAGCAGTCGGCCCGGACTGGGTATGGTCCGCCGATGACGACTTGTTCCCCTATCGCGACAGCTTTTCGCCAGTGTGGAATACCGGGGAGGAACGCCATGCCAGCGCCGCGGTAGCGCCTGCCGATGTCGAACAGGTGCAGGCGGTCATCCGCATCGCCCGCCGCCACCGCGTGCCGCTGCACCCGGTCTCCACCGGCAAGAACTTCGGCTATGGCGGTCCGTCACCCAATGTCCACGGCAGCGCGGTGCTCGATCTGAAACGGATGGACCGGGTGCTGGCTCTCGATGGCAAGCGCAACTTTGTGCTGGTGGAGCCGGGCGTCAGCTATTTCGATCTTTATCGCGCGATCCAGGATGCGGGCTTGCGACTGATGGTCGATTGCCCCGATCCGGGCTGGGGCTCGCCGGTCGGCAATTCGCTGGAGCGCGGGGTCGGCTATACCATGCCACATTTCCGCGATCACTTCGGCGCGCATTGCGGGATGGAAGTGGTGCTGCCCGATGGCGAAGTGATGCGCACGGGCATGGGCGCGATGCCGGGAGCGGATACCTGGCAGGAATACCCCTATGGCTTCGGGCCCGATCCGGCCGGCCTGTTCGCGCAAGGCAATTTCGGCGTGGTCACCAAGATGGGTTTCCGCCTGCTGCCGCTGCCCGAATACTATCGCAGTTGCATGATCACCGTGCCCCGGCGGCGCGATTTCGTCGCCTTGGTGGAGCACGTCAACTACCTGTCCGACAGCGGCCTGGTGGGCGAGGTGGAGTATGGCTCGCCGCTATCGGTCCTGATGGGCAATGCCGATTTCCTGGCGCTGGCCACGCAAGTGGGTGGGCCTTCGGATGCGGCGATGGATGCGGCTGCGGCTGCGGCCAACCTCCACAGCTGGCGGGTGGAACTGCAATTCCTGGGCCCAGAGGCGACCACGCTGGCCAACTGGCACCATGCCCGCGACCGGATCCTTGGCGCGATTCCCGGGGCGCAAGGCTTCGAGGGCGATCATTTCCCGCTGCCCGCCACCGAGGCGCAGCTGAACAACGACACCCAGCCGTGGACCACCAGCATCAAGCGCCGCCGCTCACTGGGCGTACCCAGCCTTGGTGCCTGGAAAATCGTGCGCGACGATGGGCATGTCGGGTTCTTCCCGGTCCTCCCGCGAAGTGGCGAGGCGGTGTTCCAGGTACAGCGCGTGCTGGGCGATGCGATGAAAGAGTTTCCTTCCCTGCCGCCGTTTTTCAACGCGCTGACCATGCCCCTGTTCTGGCACACGCATACCTTCCAGATGGTCTTTGCCCCCAGCATCAAGCATGATGATCCGGCGCATAATGCCATCACCCACGCGGCCATGAAAAAGTGCGTGGCCGTGGCCGCCGAACACGGCTGGGGCGACTATCGCGCGGCCCCCATCTATCAGGACGAAGTGTCCGCCACATACAGCTTCAACAACCACATCCTGCGCCGCTTCCACGAACAACTGAAGGACGCGATCGACCCCGACGGCATCATTGCCCCGGGACGGGGCGGGGTCTGGCCGCGAAGGTTTCGGGCATGAGGCGGCGCGGTGTACGATCGATGTTGATCCCCGCGCTTGCGCTGGGCGGTTTGAGCGCGGCAGCGGCGCAGGAAACACCCTTGCCGCAAGGCGAGATCGTGCGCGCCGATCTTCCGGGACGCGCGCTGTTTGCCCACAATTGCGCCCCGTGCCACGGTACCGGGCGCGGCGATGATGGCTCGCCCATGTTACCGGGAACGGCGGCATTGGCAGCAAAATACGGCGCAACTCGCCCGGCCCCGCTGGAATTGCGGGATGATCTTGCCGACCCGGTGCTCAGGCTGTTCGTGCGTCGCGGCGTGGGTGCCATGCCCGCCTTCCGCCCGGCGGAACTGAGCAACGCCGATATCGAGGCGATTGCAGCCTACCTGCGCGCAACTGCGCAGGCCAACCGGGCTGCAAACCGCCGGCGTTGACGGACTGTCGCCAGCGATCAGGGAGCTACATCGGCCCCGGCCAAGTGCCTTTTCTCACGTATCCACCGGCTTGCCAGATACTTGACGCCATTGAGGACAGGCAATCCCGCGTGTTCGGAAAGCGGATCGGGTGAGCCGTCTGCTTGCGTGTTGCGGAACACCAGCACGTCGCCTTTTTGCCCCTTAACCTTGAGGCCGAGGCGGGTGAATTCCGTCTCTCCGCCAAGGTAATCTTCGTTTAGATAGACGAGCGCGGTGGTAATCCTCTGGTTTTCAAGGCCCGGCAATGCGTCCAGATGCGGCCGGTACTCCTGCCCATGCTGATAGCGGAGGACCAGCAACGGCTCGGCTTGCTCATAGGTTGTTTTGCTGGCCTTCGCGAGCCGGCGATTCAGCGCGTGGATCGCGGGATCTTCGATCAGCCAGTGGAGCGGCGCACCATCAGAACTCCTGAGGGGATGCGGCACTTCCTGCCCACGGGAATTGACAATGGACGAAGGTAGGTAGCGGCGATCGGCCGCTGCCAGAACCAGATCACATTCGGCATGACTGAACAGTCCGGGGAACAGGCTTACCTCAAGCTGGTCTGTCAGCCGCCGCCCTTTGATCGCAGACCGCGGCGCGCCATCCTGATCGAGGTCCATGACCTGCAAGGCATGCAGGACCTGCGCGCGATAGGGATCGAGCGTCACTTCGTCCTTCAGTCGATCGACCGCCGCCTGCCAGTCGCGCGGCCCGAACAGGCCATTGCCCAGCAAGTTGGTATAGAACATCCTCCCCATCGGATGCCCGACAGCGGAAGCGCGGCGGAACAGATCGCGGCCGCGCCACGGATCCTGCTCCACCGGGCCACCCTGCCAGTAGAAATCGGCGAGCGTGAACAGGGCCTCCGGGTCATCCTGCTCGGCCAGCAGCTCGATGAGATTGAATGCCTCTTCCAGCCGGCCTTGCTCCGCCAGTTGGCGGACTTGCGAAAAGGTCGCTGGCCCTTCCGGCATCACATTCACCGCGCCGGCGCTGGCGCCTGCCGAGTATAGACCTCGTTGTAGGTCACGCGCCGGGCCGGGGTCTCGCGGATCGTGGTCAGCACCAGGCTGCCCCCGTCAGGCGCGACCGTCCAGTATTCGGTGGTGGCCAGCGTGGCACTGCCCGGCAGGCCTGAATAGGTCTGCGAACGTTGCACCACCACCGCGTCGCCCTGGACCGAGGCGATGATCGTCGCGTCGACGACTCCGGTATCGGCCGGAACTGTGTGCGGCTGCCCGTCGAGGGGGTAGACACGCAGTGGCCGCGCCGGATCGGTCACCTGCATGGTGCTGGCGTCCTGCCTGATTTCGATCACGTGATTGGATGTGGCAGTGCGCGTACCGCCGGTCACCACGCCCCGGACGGTCCAGTACATCGAATCCGGAACCACATCGCTGCGTGCGCCGTCGCGCACCCAGGTTCCGTTCAGGTCCTGCGCAAAGGCCGCCACTGGCGCGAGAAGCAGCCCTGCTGCCAAGATGAAATGTCGGAGCATTGGTCTCTCCTTAGCCCTGGGTGCCGTGAATGGTGACGCCGATCCCTTGCGCAATTGCGCGCACGTTGCGCTGTGCCAGCGCATACTCCTCCGGTTCGTTGAGGAATTCGATCAGCATGTAGGGGTTTGTCTTCAACCGGCTGAGCCGCGCTAGGAACATCTCGTAGTCCATGTTGCCGGTGCCCTGCATTGCCCAGTTCATGCCGGGCAGCATCTCGTTCCAGACAAAGTCCTTGCCATGCACATAGGCAATCTGGTCCTCGAGCAGGTCGAAGGTGGTATTGATAAACTCCGACATGCGGAATGCCACCGAGGGAAATACCATGTTGGTGATGTCCAGCCCCACGGTAATCCGGGCGTCTCCCACATCCTCACGCAGACGCACATGCGCCCAGGGATTGTTGACGCTCTCGCTGTTCACCGCCTCGATGGCGATCTTCACGTTGCTGCCTGCAGTATCCCGGCAGATGCGCTTGAGCGCGTTTACCGAACGCTCCCATGCCTCGCGGCTCCAGTTCCTGGGATGGGCCCAGTTGCGGTTGGCATACATGCTGCCGGCGTGGGTCAGGATCAGTTCGCAACCCATCTCCTCGGCAGCTTCGATGCTGGCGATCATGTGGCGTTGCCAGCGGTCGGCATCCGGATCGGGGGCAATGATGTTGCCGGCGCAGTGCAGGCCATAGAAGACAACGTCGTTGGCCGCTGCGGCGTCCTTGATCGCACGGATCTCGCTTTCGGGCATTTTGCCGCGGCTCAACCAGGTGTTTGAAGCCGATTCAACCGCAGACCAGCCACCGGCTTTCAGGTTACTGAAATAGGTCGCGTAGTCCGTTCCCTCGGCGTTGGAGAAGCGCGGCGTGGTCTGGCCTGAAAGCCTGATGCTGGACGTTCCCGGCGTCAGGTCGCGCACCAGATCGTCGGGCGCACTCCATTGGTAAAGGAAGTCCTCGCCCCACACCCCAGACAGCCCCGGGCCGCTGGACGGTGCACCAACGGCCGCGCCGCCAGCGGTAGTTTCATGCGCAAAGGCTGCACTGCCAGGCAGGGTCATCGCACTGGCGGCGACACCTGCGGCGGCACCGCGGGCGAACAACTCTCGTCGGGAAATATCCGTCATAACTGCTCCTCGCCGGTCTTGATGATGTTGAAATTCATGGTCACGCTTCCTGTGTTTGTGCCGGATCGGCGATCGGAGCCTTGACGATCAGGATGTAGGCAAGCGCACCTGCCAAAGCGACGCAGGCGCTGATCAGCAGGGCATTGACGAACGAGCCAGTCTGATCGACCACGATCCCGGTAATCAGCGGGGCGGCAGCACCGGCCAGATACCCGCCAAAATTCATGACGCTGCCCAGCGATGCGACCAGACGACGTGGCGCCGCAACGCTGACCAGCGCCCATGATCCACCGCTTGCCAGGTTCACGAAATACATGGCCAGCGTGAGGCACAGGATCGCCATGGGGAGGTTGGGCGTATAGGCCGCCGGAACCGTGAACACGGCCGCGAACACCAGGCCGATACAGATCGGCCACTTGCGGCTGGCAATCGGTCCCAGACCGCGTGCCAGCAACCGATCAGAGGCATAGCCGCTGGTCAGCTGGCCCAGGGTGCCGCCGATGAACGGGATCATCAGCACCCAGCCGGATTCGGCGATACTGAGGCCACGTTCCTGCTGGAGATAGGCGGGCAACCACGTCACATACAGGAACACCATATAGATGACGCCCATGAAGCCGAGCGCCAGGCCCCAGGTCGTGCGTTCGCGGAACAGGC